>JBAXGZ010000028.1:0-26876 GCA_037139155.1 Actinomycetes bacterium
CAATAACCCCGCGGTGTTGACAGACGTTCCTCCGCACGACTGGTTGGGGGCGGTGACTCCTTGGTACCTCGATTCAACGGCGTGGAACGTTTGGCCAGCTTCGGGAGGGCCAGATTCCTGGCAACGGATCCGCGAAGGTGAGACCCCGACCGCCACTGCGACAACTCCGGTCGCGGTCACCAACACGGTGACGGGAACCGACACGATTTCCTTCGATGTCACCCGTCCCGGAACTCCGGTGGTGGTCAAAGTTTCGTACTTCCCCAATTGGGAAGTCAGTGGCGCCGAAGGACCTTGGCGGGTGGGTCCAAATCTGATGGTGGTCGTACCGACACAAACTCATGTATCGCTGACCTACGGAACCACATCGGTCGAATACGGGTCATGGGCGATCACCCTTGGAGGACTCGTGGCGTTGGTCTTCCTCTTTAGGGCTGCTCCATTGCCTATGCCTGAACCACGCCGATGGTTCGCCTCGTGGTCGGGTGAGACTAGAGCGGACGACGATGACGATGTCGATGAGAGCGATGAGAGCGATGAGAGAGATGAGAACGGCGGTGACGAAGAGAACGGCGGTGACGGGCTCGGATCCGACGACGTCTCGTCACCTGTCGACTCCGATTCCGCGGCCGAAAAAGTGACGAAGCGATCAAGTGTGAAGAAGTCGAAGAAACCGAATGCTGACGATGACCCGATCGAACGCTTCTTCTCCGATTTGTGACGCGTGACACGTTTGGTTGTGCTGTGGACCGCGGGGGAGTGAAGGCCCTCCACTAGGGTCACTGCCCATGGCCTCCCATGATGCTGTCGCCATGAACGCCATCTTCAAGGCGTATGACATCCGCGGCACCGTTCCCGACCAACTCGACGCCGACCTCATGGAACGCATCGGTGCTGCGTTCGCTCGGTTCGCTGCCGATTCATCGGGGGCGACGTCGATCCTCATTGCCCATGACATGCGACCGTCGGGTCCCGAGTTCGCCGAAGCATTCGCCAAAGGTGCGACTGGTCAGGGTGTCGACGTCGTTCATTTGGGGTTGGCATCGACCGATCTTTTGTTTTTCTCGGCCGGCCGTTTCGACATGCCCGGGGCGATGCTCACTGCGTCGCACAATCCGGCGCAATACAACGGTGTGAAACTCTGTCTCGCAGGAGCGAAACCGATTGGCGCCGACACCGGACTCCTTGAGATCCGCGACATGACAGTGTCCGGTCTCGACAGGGTGGATCGACAGGGATCAGTCTCCTCCCGCGACGACGCTCTCGGCATCTTCGTGACGCACGTTCATTCGTTCATCGATCCGACGGTTCTTCGCCCCCTCAAGGTTGCCGCCGACGCCGCGAACGGAATGGGTGGCCTTACCGCCCCTGCCGTTTTTGCTGACCTTCCGTTCACGCTGGATCTGATCTATGGAGAACTCGACGGGACGTTTCCAAATCATCCCGCCGACCCCATCCAGCCCGAGAATCTCCGCGATCTCCAGGCACGTGTGCTCTCGTCCGGAGCCGATATTGGGTTGGCGTTCGACGGCGATGCCGACCGAGTGTTCCTTGTCGACGACAAGGGCGAACTGGTTTCGGGGTCCCTTACAACAGCGATTGTTGCCGACGCAATGTTGTCAAAGCATCCAGGCGAAATCGTCCTTCACAACCTGATCTGTTCGAAAGCGGTCTCCGAAGTCATCGTTGAGCGCGGAGGTACCCCGGTTCGAACTCGCGTGGGGCACTCCTATATCAAGCAGGTGATGGCCGAGACTGGCGCCTGTTTCGGTGGAGAGCACTCAGGTCACTACTACTTCCGCGACAACTACCGTGCTGACTCCGGCATCATTGCGGCGATGGCTGTGCTTGAGGTCATGTGCGCTACCGGTCAAAAGTTGTCCGAGTTGCGCAAGCCCTACGAGCGCTACGCCGATTCGGGAGAACTCAACACCACGGTCGCTGACCCACTTGCGGTTATTGAATTCGTGGCTGATCGATTCGCGCACGCGCAGCAGGATCGCTTGGATGGTCTCACGATTGATCTCACGTCTGGTCCAGCAGCCGATGCTGCTGATCCCTGGTGGTTCAACCTTCGACCGTCGAACACCGAACCGCTGTTACGTCTCAATCTTGAGGCGGCCGATGCCGAAGCCTGTGCTCGTCATGTCGCTGAAATTATCGCCCTCATTGCCGAAGCGGCCGGCTAAATCCTCCAAGGAGCTCTCATGTCTCTCGATCCTCAACTTCTCGAAGTTCTTGCGTGTCCTCAAGATAAAGGCCCGTTGCTGTACTTCGCTGATGAGAACCTTCTGTACAACCCGCGACTTCGGCGCGGCTACGAGGTTCGATCCGATATTCCGATCATGCTCGTCGACGAAGCTCGCGTAATCGATGACGCCGAGCATGAGCGACTTGTCGCCAAAGCCGAGGCGAACTCGATCTCACCGACGTTCGAGGCCTGAGTGATCCTCGATTCCCTCGGGATGTTTGACGCAGCTGCTGCGTTCCCCGAACAACTCGCGCGTGCCCTGGATGTCTCCCGGCGTGCTCTCGAACACGCGATCCTTCCTGCCCATGACGACATCGCCAATGTCGTGCTGCTCGGCACTGGTGGGGCGGGCTTTGCCGCGTCACTTGTCCTCGAGGCAACTGGTCCGACGATTCCTGTCCCAATCGTCGTGCATCGTGGGTTCGGCGTACCAAACTTCGTCGATCAATCATCGCTCGTAATCGCGATTTCTTTCGATGGTGATACCGGCGAGACTCTCGAGGCCGCGCAAGATGCTTCGGCCGACGGCGCGACTGTTGTCTGTGTCAGCAAAGGTGGGGGGCTTCAGCATTGGGCGGTTGCGCACGGTCAGGTTCATCTTCCAGTGATGGCTGACGCGCCCGTCGATCGTGCGGCGATCGGATCGCTTTCTGTTCCTGTCTTGCTTCTCCTTGAGCGGGTCGGTCTGTATCCCGGGGCCGATGCCTGGATCGAGGCTGCAATTTCTCAAGCGACTCGTCGTCGGGATCAACTCATTACCGAGGAAAATCTTGCCCGCCGTCTCGGTCGGAGGCTCGGTCGTGCTTTTCCAATCGTCTACGGCGGGAACGGCCCAGGAAATGTGACCGCCGAGTATTGGAAGGCACAGTTCAACCTGAACGCGAAAGTCGCATCATTTTCCAACCGCATGCCCGATCTCACCCATGATGAGATCGCGGGGTGGGGTCAGGACGGTGACGTCACTCGCCAGATCTTTCAGGCATTCATGCTTCGGCACGACTTCGAACATCCTCAGGTGGCCCAGCAGCTCGAAGTGGTCGAGGAGGTTCTGGTCGAGGTCGTAGGGGCCGTTCACGTGGTCGAAGCTGCCGGCGATGGGGTCCTCGCCCAACTTTTCGATCTCGTACTGCTCGGGCAATTCGTTTCGCTCCATGCTGCGGTTGAGCAGGAGATCGATCCGGGGCCCACCCCTATCATCGATGAAATCGCCGCTCGCGTCGGCGAGGCCTGAAGCGTCTACACTTTCAGCGGGCTGCACGCAGGGTCAGAGGGCCACAGCCTCTCAATCGGTCGTCATGATGGCGCACTCCACATTGGAGTTGTCGTTCGGCGTCCGCACCTGCCCACGCACTACTGCTGTCCTTCTCTCGACCGTCTTTAGGTTTCCACCCATGTGTCCGGGTACACGGAGCGACTCCGCTCGGTGTTCGTGGGCACTTCACCGTCCGAACTTCGTGTCGGACCGCTAAGAAAGTGCTGCATATGACTCTCACTGTCGATCGATCCGATTCCGGAATCGACTACAAAATTGCCGATCTCACCCTCGCCGGTTTCGGGCGTAAGGAGATCCAGTTGGCCGAGCATGAAATGCCGGGCCTGATGTCGCTGCGTGCGGAGTACGCCGATCTCCAGCCCCTCGCTGGAGCGCGCGTCGCCGGTTCTTTGCACATGACTATTCAAACTGCGGTACTCATCGAGACCCTCACGTGCCTTGGTGCTGATGTCCGCTGGGTGAGCTGCAACATCTTCTCGACGCAGGATCATGCTGCTGCTGCAGTCGTGGTCGGTCCGAACGGAACGCTTGAGCGACCGAACGGTGTGCCCGTCTTTGCCTGGAAGGGCGAGACGCTTGAGGAGTACTGGTGGTGCACCGAGCAGATCCTTCGTTGGCCCGACGGTGGCGGCCCCAACATGATTCTCGACGACGGTGGCGATGCCACACTCCTCGTGCACAAGGGTGTCGAATACGAGCGCACTGGTGTCGTTCCCGAAACCACCGAGGATGATTCCGAGGAGTGGGCAATCGTGCTTGACGTCCTGCGTCGTACCGTGGCGAATGAGCCGCAGTTGTGGCATGGCGTTGCTGCGGGAATCAAAGGTGTGACCGAGGAAACCACCACTGGTGTCCACCGCCTCTACCAAATGCAAGAAGCCGGCCAATTGCTGTTCCCGGCGATCAATGTCAATGACTCGGTGACCAAGTCGAAGTTCGACAACCTTTACGGGTGTCGTCACAGCCTCATCGATGGACTCAACCGGGCGACCGACGTCATGATCGGCGGCAAGGTTGCACTCGTGTGTGGCTACGGCGATGTCGGCAAGGGCTGTGCGGCATCACTTCGAGGCCAAGGCGCTCGAGTCATTGTGACCGAGATCGATCCCATCTGTGCGCTTCAAGCAGCCATGGAGGGGTATCAGGTCGCTCGACTCGAAGAGGTCCTCGACATTGTCGACATCTACGTGACCGCAACGGGCAACTTCAACATCATCACCGCCGAACACATGGCGAAGATGAAGCATCAGGCCATTGTCAGCAATATCGGCCACTTCGATAACGAGATTGACATGGCTGGTCTCAAGAAGATGAGCGATGTTCAACGGGTGAATATCAAGCCACAGGTCGACGAATACGTGTTCCCTGATGGTCACTCAGTCATCGTGCTCGCCGAAGGTCGTCTCATGAACCTGGGTTGCGCCACCGGGCATCCGAGCTTCGTGATGTCGAACAGTTTCTCGAACCAGGTCATCGCTCAAATCGAGCTCTATGGCCACACCGATTTTTACGAGAAGCAGGTCTACACACTCCCCAAGCACCTTGATGAGAAGGTGGCGATGCTTCACCTCGATGCCCTCGGAGTGAAACTCACCAAGCTCACTGAGGATCAGGCGTCCTACCTTGGCCTCCCGGTGGGCGGTCCGTTCAAGTCCGATCACTACCGGTACTGATACCGTCCGACTCGTCCGTCGCCATTGGTGACGGACGAGTCGTGTCAGTGGGTCCACGTCTACGGGGGTTGTCATGGAGCAGTTGTCGGGGAAGGTCGTCGTCGTTACCGGCGCAGCCAGCGGGATCGGACTCGCCTTGGCCAAGAAGTTTGGGGCCGAGGGCATGAAGGTCGTCATGGCCGATATCGAGGTGCCGGCACTCGAGGCTGCCTCAGCGGGACTTCCTTCATCAGTTGAGCGCATCACCGTTGTTTGTGATGTTTCCGATGGCGCTCAGATCGAATCGTTGCGCCAGACGGCTCTTGATGCATTCGGAGCGGTACACCTCGTGTGCAACAACGCTGGTGTCGGTGGCGGGGGAGCCATGTCCGACATCAACGCCGAGGACTGGAAGTGGGTGATCGAAGTCGATCTGTGGAGCGTCATCCACGGTGTCCGCGTTTTCCTGCCTGGTCTGCTCGAGCAAGGTGAGGGCCACATCGTCAACACTGCATCGGTTGCCGGATTGTTTTCAGCCCCCTTCATGGGTCCCTACAACATCGCGAAATATGGCGTTGTAGCGCTTTCGGAAACACTATGCAGTGAGTTGCTCATGCAACAGTCGCCCGTCGGAGTCTCGGTGCTTTGTCCGTCATGGGTAAAGACAAAGATCGCCAGTTCTGTTCGTAACAAGCCGGGGGCAACCGCGGAAGAAGCCGACATGCTTTCTGAGATGGTGCAACCTCTTATCGATCAAGGCATCGACCCTGATCTCGTTGCCGATGCGGTGGTTGCGGCGGTGAAGTCGAAGACGTTCTGGATCATTACTCACGACGACACCGACGCTGCAGTGACGTTGCGGACGCGCTCGATCCTTGAGGGAACGAATCCTCCGCAGCTCATGCACTGACCTCGCAACGAATTCGCACAACGCCGGCGGTGCGCTAGCCCGGGCCGATCAGGTGGTGATGTGTCCTCGGTCGTCGTTGCATCTCAAGCAGTCACAATGATGTCAACGACCCTTGGGGTCGACGACCGGCGATGTCTACGTTCGTGCGATGGCGAAACGGAGCAGGTCGTTTTTCGAGTCGCTCGCGGAAATCTGGTTTCCGATTCCTTGTGCTCGGTGTGGCGCAGTCGGCGGCTCTCCATGCGCTCGCTGTCTCGAAGACCTACAACCAGCCGATCGGATCGAAGCGCTTCCTCCACTTGATCAGATCGTTGCCCTCGTCCGGTACGACGAGACGTCGAGACCGTTCATCGCTGATCTCAAATACCGGGGCGTGTGGGCGTCAGCTCGGGTTCTTGGCCCGGCGATGGCGGCGCTCATCGAGGAGTCATTCGGCGATGAGACCGCTGATCTCACCCTTACTTGGGCGCCGACCACGCCCCGGCGGGTCCGCGATCGGGGCTTCGATCAGGCCGAGGTTCTGGCCCGCGAGATCGGCCATCGTTCGAATCTTCGGGTCGAGCGGTTGTTGGAACGCGTCGCTGGTCCGGCCCAGACCGGGAGATCTCGGTCCGAACGGGCTCACGGGGTTGCATTCATCCCTACCCGCTCAATCTCCGGTCCCGTCATCGTGATCGATGATGTCGTCACGACCGGGGCGACGTTCGGGGCGGCTGGTCGAGCGCTCTTCGACGCTGGCTCGTCATCAGTAGTGGCCATTGCCCTTGCCGCTACTCCCGAACACTGAGCAGCAGGCATTGGCGTCGATGGGTTTGAGGCCATTCTTGCCCGATCCTTACGCCCCTCTGACCGTGGTCCCGGGAAGGCATCAGTAGACTCGAAAGTCTTATGGGCATCCTTGACAAGATTCTGCGGGCCGGCGAAGGCAAGAAGGTTCGGGCGATCGAGGCGCTGGTGCCTGAGATCAACGCCCTTGAGCCCGAAGTTGAGAAGTTGTCCGACGAGGCGCTTGCCCATCGGACCATCGAATTCCGCGAGCAATTGGCCAACGGTGCTGATCTCGACGACATCCTTATCGACGCCTTTGCGGTCGTCCGCGAGGCGGCCCGCCGCGAGATCGGTCAGCGTCATTACGACGTGCAGTTGATGGGTGGCGCTGCCCTCCACTTTGGCTGGGTTGCGGAAATGCGAACGGGTGAGGGCAAGACGCTTGTCTCGACCCTTCCCGTCTATCTCAATGCACTCAGCGGAAAAGGCGTTCACGTCATCACGGTGAACGACTACCTCGCGACTCGAGATTCCGACTGGATGGGTCGTGTCCACCGACGTCTCGGACTTTCGGTCGGTCTCATTCTTCCGGGCGTCTACGACCCGGTTGTGAAGAGAGCGCATTACGGCTGCGATATCACCTACGGAACCAATAACGAGTTCGGTTTCGATTACCTGCGCGACAACATGTCGATGAGTCGTGCCGACCAGACCCAGCGCGGCTTCAACTATTGCATCGTCGATGAAATCGATTCGATCCTCATCGACGAGGCCCGCACGCCACTCATCATTTCCGGTCACATCGCTGAGGCCGCGAAGATGTATTACCAATTCGCCTCGATCGTTCGTGGCCTCAAGCGCGATGTTCACTACGACGTCGATGAAGAGAAACGCACTGTTGCTCCGACCGACGAGGGAGTCGAAGCGATCGAGCGTGCCCTCGGAGTCGACAACATGTACGACGAGGTCTCCCAAAACCTCGTGCATCAGCTCCAAGCTGCGCTCCGGGCCAAGGAACTGTTCAAGCGCGACAAGGACTACGTCGTTCAACAAGGCGAAGTGAAGATCGTCGATGAATTCACAGGCCGAATCCTCGATGGCCGTCGTTGGTCCGAGGGCCTCCATCAGGCAGTTGAGGCGAAGGAAGGTGTGAAGATCGCCGAGGAGAATCAGACCCTCGCCACCATCACTCTGCAGAACTATTTCCGGATGTACGACAAGTTGGCGGGAATGACCGGCACGGCCGAGACCGAAGCTTCGGAGTTCCTCACCACGTACAACCTTCATGTCGTTCCGATTCCCACTCATCGTCCAATGGTTCGCCTCGACAAGGGCGATCTCATTTACAAGACCGAAGACGCCAAATACAACGCAGTCGTTGAGGACATCGTCCAACGATCCGAGATTGGTCAGCCTGTTCTTGTCGGCACGATTTCGGTTGAAAAGTCCGAGACGCTTTCGCGCTATCTCAACAAACGCGGCGTCGCCCACGAGGTCCTCAACGCGAAATTGCACTTTCGTGAAGCCGACATTGTCGCCCAAGCCGGGCGACTCGGTGCGGTCACGGTGGCGACGAACATGGCCGGTCGAGGCGTCGATATTCTCCTCGGAGGCAATGCTGAAGGTCTCGCTGAGCGCGACCTCGCGGCCGAGGGTCTCGATCCGGGTACCGAAGAAGGTCAGGCCCGCCTTGTTGAGTTGATCGCCATGCACGAACCCGAGTGCCGGGAGGGCGGAGCGAAGGTGCGCGAACTGGGCGGTCTCTATGTCCTCGGCACCGAACGCCATGACAGTCGCCGTATCGATAACCAGCTCCGAGGTCGTTCTGGCCGACAGGGTGACCCTGGCGAAAGCCGTTTCTATCTGTCGCTCGAGGACGATCTCATGCGACTCTTCGCAACCGGGGCAATGAACTGGGTGATGGGTAAGACCCTCGATGACGAGGTGCCGATCGAGGCGAAGATGGTGAGCAAGGCCATCGAACGTGCACAGAACACCGTCGAGCAGCGCAATGCCGAGATTCGAAAAGACGTCCTCAAGTACGACGAGGTCATGAACCAGCAGCGCAAGGTGATCTACAAGCGTCGTGATCAGATTCTTGACAATGCCGACCTGCGTGACGAAGCGATGGGCTATCTCGCCGAGGCGATCGACACCACTATTGCCACGTTCTGTGTAAGCGATGACCGCCACGACTGGGACCTCCACGGTCTCCATGCTGAGATCGCCGCAATGTGGCCCACGGTCCTGTCTCTTGAACTGCTCGATCAGGCATTCACGACCGACGACCTCTATGAACTCATCATGGGTGAAGCGACCGCGTTTTACGAGCGACGCGAGGCCGAGTTTGGTGAAGAGTCAATGCGCGAGGTCGAGCGCCAGGTCATGCTGCGCATCATCGATCAGAAGTGGCGTGAGCATCTCTACGAAATGGACTATCTCCAAGAGGGGATCAACCTCCGGGCGATGGGGCAGAAAGATCCGCTCGTTGAGTGGCAGCGCGAAGGATTCGAGATGTTCGGATCGATGATGGCAGCGGTGGCCACCGATTTCGTCACGTACGTCATGCACGCTCAGGTGACGGTGATGGAACAGAACCCCCAAGCCGAGCCGCAGGTGTCCAATCTTCAGTACACGGCACCTCTCGATCCCAGCGAGGCATCTGGGGGAATGGTGGCGGCTGCTCGGGCGCAGGCGTTGGCCGAAGGTATGGAGCTTCCCCCCGAAGCCGTCGATGAAATCGTCAACACGCCTGTGGTGAAGAACGAGTGGGACAAGACGCCCCGCAATGCTCCCTGTCCCTGCGGATCGGGCAAGAAGTTCAAGATCTGCCACGGCGCATGAGGGACTTTTCCGACGAACTTTCAGATCTCCGTCGGCGCATCGACGAGGCTCGCGTCTATCTGCGTATCGATGAACTGGTCCTTTCGCGACCCCAACTCGAGACCGAAGCCAGCCGACCCGATCTCTGGGACGACCCCGATCTTGCTCGCAAAATCAACGGGGAACTTTCTGCATGTACCGAGGACCTCGACCTCTACGAGCAACTCACCGAACGCCTTGATGATGCCGAGACGTTGCACGAGCTCGGGCGAGAAGAGGGCGATGAATCGGTCGAGTCCGAGGTCGAGGAAGCAATGGCGGCCCTCGCTGCCGATCTCGGCGAACTCGAACTTCGTGCGTTGTTCACCGGTGAGTACGACGACAGCAACGCCATTTGCGAAATCCAATCGGGCGAGGGCGGCGCCGATGCACAGGATTGGGCCAACATGCTGCTCCGAATGTTCCTGCGTTGGGCCGAGAAGCGTGGCTTCGACGTCGAACTCGATGAAGTTTCGGCAGGGAACGAAGCAGGAATCTCCTCGGCCACATTCCTCGTAAATGGTCGTCATGCCTATGGTCGTTTGCGTTCCGAGCACGGAGTCCATCGCCTCGTACGTATTTCGCCATTCAACGCTCAAGGCAAGCGACAGACCGCATTCGCTGCCCTCAAGGTCACTCCATTCCTCGAGGACGTTCCCGATATAGAGGTTGACGAGAAGGAACTTCGCATCGACACCTATCGGTCGTCTGGGGCTGGTGGTCAGCACGTCAACGTGACCGATTCCGCGGTTCGCATCACCCATCTTCCAACAGGAATTGTTACCTCGTGTCAGAACGAGCGGAGCCAGCATCAGAACAAAGACCGCGCGATGCAGATCCTTCTAGCGAAGCTGGCCGAGCGTCAGCGCGAGGAGCGCGAGGCACAGCTTTCCAACATCAGGGGAACGCAGCGCTCAGTCGGTTTCGGAAGTCAGATTCGCTCGTATGTCATTCAGCCGTACCAGATGGTCAAGGATCTTCGATCCGGGTACGAGGTGGGCAATGTCGACGCCGTATTCGACGGTGATCTCGACGGCTTTATGGAGGCCTACCTCCAATGGGAACGTAGCGGCGCCGATACTGCAGGCGAATAAGGGCTACGCGAGGGCCACGAGCTCAAGCGACTCCGCCGAGAAGTAGTCGAGCTGACCCTCGGGCATGAGCAGAATTCGATCCGGGGCAAGCGCCTCAACAAATTCGACGTCATGGCTGACGATCACCATGGTTCCTGGCCACGACGCGAGTGCGGCACCGGTTGCGGTTCGAGACATGGGGTCGAGGTTGTTCGTCGGCTCGTCGAGGAGGAGAAGGTTGTGGTTACCCGCCACGAGCTGGGCCAGGGCGAGCTTCGTCTTCTCTCCGCCCGACAGGGTTCCGGCATCTTGGAAGACCTTCTCACCACTCAGTCCGAACATGCCGAGCAAGGAACGAATCCCTGCATCGCCGAGTTCAGAGTCGCGTCGCATGTGGTCGATCATCGAGACGCCCGATTCGATGCCTTCATGTTCCTGTGCGTAGTAGCCGGCTGAGACATTGAGGCCGAAGTTGAACTCGCCGAGATCGGGCTCGGTGGAGCCAGCGAGAATCTTGAGAAGACTCGTCTTTCCCGCGCCGTTGAGTCCCATCACCAACAATCGCTCGCCGCGACCGACATCGAACGAGACGTCGGCGAAAACATCATTGGCGCCGTAACTCTTCCAGAGTCCGTTCGCCGTGAGCACCGTGCGGCCGCAACTCGGGGGTGGGGGGAAGCGCAGTTCGATTGTGCGTCGCGCCGATGGTCCATCGACCTGTATGGAGCGAATGCGTTCGGCTCGATTATCGAGGTTCTTCGCGACTCGTGCTCGTTTGGCGGTCTGCCCTCGCATCGAGTCAGCCAAGGTTGAGAGGCGCTTAATTTCATTCTGCTGACGCTCAGCGAGTTTGCTGAGCCGCTCTTCATCGCGTTCGCGTGAAACGAGATACTGGCTGTAGGTGCCTCGATACTCGACGACCTCTCCTGTGGCTTCCTCCTCTTCGCGATCGAGATGGATGACACGAGTAATGGCCTCATCGAGAAGATCGAGATCGTGGCTGATGACAAGAAGGGCACCCCGGTAGGAGCGCAGAAACGAAAGCAGCCAGTCGCGCGCATCGGCATCGAGGTGATTCGTTGGCTCGTCGAGCAGAAGCAGATCACTTCCGGCGAACAGAATGCGGGAGAGTTCGAGGCGACGCCGTTCGCCGCCGGAAAGAGCACCGATGGGAAGTTCGAGGCGGTCGGCTCGCAGGCCGAGTCCGTCAACCAGTTTCCGGGCATCTGACTCTGCGGTATAGCCACCTTGGATCTCGAAGCGCTCTTGAGCGTTGGTGAACCGGGTGATGTTCTGTTCCGACGGGTCGTTTTCCATTCCCTGTCGGAGTTTCTCAAGCCGGCTCGCCGCCTCATCAAGTCCTCGACCAGAGAGGACGTGGGTGAGGGCCAAGGTCTGGGGATCGACAGCGTCCTGGCGCGGGTCCTGAGACAGGTAGCCAGTGCCATCTGAGCGTTCGACTGTCCCGCGCTTGGGAGGGTTTTCGCCGCCGAGCACACGAAAGAGTGTGGTCTTTCCGGCGCCGTTACGACCAACGAGACCCACCTTGTCGCCGGCGCGCACTTGGAAGGTTGTGCCATCGACGATGGTCTTCCCCCCGATTTCGACGACGAGGTTCCGGACATTCAGCACTGGACAAGTCAACCACCCCTGAGCACGAGTGCCGACATCGCCTTCACGTGGGTGACAGGGTGCGTTTCGGGGGCGTCAGTTTGATCGTGGTGGGCCGAGGAACACGGCGACGGGATCGCCCATACGGCGGATCTTTTCGACACGGTGGAGAAGGTCTTGATCGACACCGGTGAGGCCTTCTGCCGCGCTATCCACTCCGCCACCGCCGTTGGTGAGGGCTTCGGCAAGATCGACCCGACCCACTGCGATCAGCTGGTCTTGAAGCAGGGTCTGGTCCTCGAGGTAGCGGCGACGCTCCTCGGAGGTAAGTGGGTCCCAACCTCCAATGAATTTCATGGTGGGATCAGCGCTGAATTGGGTGATGGCCTGAGCGCTCACGATCCAAAGAGTTCCGGTGGCCGTTCGTACAGATTCGGCCCGTTCCGGTCCAAGGTGGCTGACCATGTCAGCCTCGGCGACGACCTCGATACCGGCGCGTTCGAGTTGCAAACGCAACGCATCTCCGTAGTCACCGCGGAGTGATCCTGTCGTGACGACGAGGAGTGGTCCTGAACCCTGCAGGGCATCGAGAGTGGGTTGGAGGAATCCGTTGAGAACAATTCCGATCGAGGGACTCGGAGGCTGTGCTGTTGCGGCTGCGTCGCGCACAGGCCCAGTTGCGGCGAGGATGATGATGGAAGCGACAGCTGCGGTCACGGTGATCATCACTCGTTCAGAGGCTTCACTTCTGAACGCAGTTCGCAGGGCTGACCACAATGCCCACGCAATGGAGAGCCACCACAAACAGGCCACGACCCACCACCATCGGACGATCCAGTCGAATACCGGACCAACAACTCGCGCGGTAGAAATCACACCGGCGACGCAGAGTGCGATGACAATCAGTTGGAGTCGGACTGCAGAGCGTGCTTTCGCTTTCCGCGCGACCAACATGGACACGGCCATGGCCACAAGAGGGATGACGATCGTGATGAGACCAGCGCCGAGAAGTGCGCCATCGCTGCCGGCGAGTTCAGCCCGCCCAAGCCAAGGCGCCGACGGCAGGCGAAGTTGGTCAGCCGCGACATGGAATGCAGTGGCGAAACCTGCGGGACGATCATTGGTCGAGAGGAAATAGTCGAAAATCGCCCCGAGGTTCCCGGTCTGAGTGATTTGATCGATGACGACCGGTATCCAGCATCCGACAAGGACTGCGAAGGCCACTGCGAAAATCAAGAGTCTTTGCCGTCGCGATATCGGAATCAGTGAGCGCATCGAATGTTGTCGCCACGCGATGAGCAGCACAGATGCGAACACGACGGTGACCATCGGGAGGTACCCGACATGGCTCTGGATCTCGAACGAGGTCACAAATGCAAGCGGGGGCCACATCCAGTGGTCTCCTTCGAGGATGGACCAGGCCAGGAAGGTGAGCAGTGCGAGGGGGAGCAGAGTGACGAAGGGATTCCACGGATCGCGGATCGTTGACGGACCAAGACCGTGCACGAGCACCGCCAGAGCGGCCATTGTGAGTGCGACGAGGGGCAGGCGTCCACGCCGCCATGCGACGGCTCCAATTCCCGCAACAGTGAGCGCATTGAGCGTCGCAGCAGCGGTGAGGATCGACTCCGGCCTGTCTCCGAAGAAGTGGTACGGCAGGGCGAGGAGCCAGTACATCAACGGTCCGGGATGGTTCCATCCAAATCGCGAGTACGGGCCGACCAAGGGGGTGTGCCTCCCGACGTCTTCTACGCGAAGGGTCAGCACGGCCCAATCTCCGCTCGGTCGCCAGACGATGTCGAGCGCGGCTCGCCCGGCATCGAGGATTGGCCACATCACAAGCGCGGTCAGGATGATTGCTGCGAGGAGACAGCAGATCTTCCATGGATCCCAGCGGGGGAACGATTGGATCGCCGATGACTCTGGCTGATCTCGTGATGAAAGAGTTTCCTCCGCTGTTGTGGAAGTCACGGGCTCTCGCTGCCGGTGAGAGCATCGACCGGTTCCGCCCCTGCTCCTTGCAGAATGAGTTCGATGGTATCGATCGATTCCGTGCTTGATCCAATGCGGCTTCCCTCGATCAACATCGTCCGCTGCAGAACGATCGACAGTTGCTTCGCGTCGAGGTGTCGATGCAGTTGGCCGCAATCAATCGCCTCGGTTACGGCCGCGTCGAACTGCGGTCGAGGGTCAAAGTCGATGAGGTCGAGACGAGGCACAGCGGTGTGCCCGCTTAGAAGCATCATCACGTTCTGGCCCAATACGGGATTCCTTCGCATTTCGTCGAAATTGATCGAAAGAAGTTGGCGGATTCGCTGAAGCCCGCGGACGTCATCAGGATTGTCCTGAGCGCGCTCGAACGTATTGAGGAAAAGTACACAAAGCGCGATTCCCGGACGCGAGCCGAACATCTGATGCAGTGTGACTTCGGAATAGCCCGTAACTCCGGCAATCTCCGACATCGACAACTCGCCAAATCCAATCCTCGCTTGCAAACGGCGAATTGACACGGTCACGTCACGCATTGATTCACGTGAGATTTGCGGGTTGAACGTGGCGGAAAGAATCTCCTTCTCTCGGAGTTTCGACGTCAGGCCAACGGCGGAAAAACTGTTGACTGAATCGCATATTTCGATGAGATCGCGACCGTCGTCAGGGTTCCTGGTGAGCATGATGATGAGTGGGAGAGTGACCCATCCATAGATTTCGTGGGGAAACCTTTCTGGTTCCACACGAAAGCGCGACGCCAGTCCGTCAAAGAGAGAACTGAAGACGATTTTGATTGTCGCTTCATCAAAGGGTTCCCGAAAGACCCGTCCCCACATCTCCATACTTTTTGAGAGGGGTAAAAATTGGGCGTCTTCAGAAGCTCGGTAGAGTTTCTGCAACGCCTCGGCGATTGATGGATCATCGGCCTTTGAAAGAAAGCCGAGGCGAGCGCTCAAGGTGGGGTCGGCGATCGCTGCCTCGAGATGTGCAGCGCAATCGCTGATGATTGTTCGAGCAATGTCGGTGGAAGATACCGGGGGATACGGCGCTCGACCCGAGGCGTTCACGATCTCGGGGTAGTTCATGGCGTCGCGTTGAGCAAGGTGGATGGCGAGATCGTTGACGTACTCCTCGGACGAGGGCCAATAGGAATAGAACGTCGATCGAGTGACATGCGCAGCTTCGGAGACTCGAGCCACAGTCAGGCCTCCGAAGAGAATCGCCGGGGGTTGATCTCGCCAGAGATCAATTCCAGCATCGAGGATTCGGTCCCGAGTGGAAGTGGGATTCTCTGAATTCTTCGTCATGACTCCCGCTTTCCCTGCCGATACCGGACGTAAGTGTCCAGTGAACCACACAGCACTGATCATTGACGCCCGGTGGCCTCTGGGTGAATCTAGTGGCGTTCTTCATGACCAATTGTGCCCCTTGGCCAGGTGTGCTCAGTCCTGAAGTTCACCCGAGACGGGAACTGGGGCGACTATGGGCGGCACAAGAATGCGAGGCTTGGCCAGCGTAGGAGCGCACTCTTCGGGGCTGAGCGCTGACGCCACCTCATCGCTCTCACGCGAGAGCGCAGAGGCAGGAAATTTCTGGCTTGCCGCTGACCCGTTGGGTCCGATTGGCACCTATGCCGAACTCGGAACCTCCGCATTCTGGGCTGGCGATTTCGAGGCGCTTGACCGAATTCTCGAGGAGGACCGGCGCTCTGGGGTGGGCCCATTGACCGACGAGGAAGCTGCTCTCGTTGTACTCCAGCACTCAGCTGCCGCCGTCGTGGCCTCACTGAGGGGGCAGTCCGATGTCGCCGAGTCCAGTTTCTTAGCCGCACTCGAACCCGTGGGTGGGTCGCAGGTGGATCGGGCTCGAGTTCTTGCCTATTCGCTCCGGGCCGCTTTGGCGAGTGACGGTCAACCTGAGCGGGCACTTTCTGACGTGAGAATTGCCCGGGAACTCGCCGTTCCGTTCGATGATCCTGGACTGTTGGCGGTGGCATCGATCGGCGAGGGTTTTGCCAAATGCGAACTTGGGCAGTTCGCTGAGGCGGCACAGATTCTTCGCAGCGCAGCTCGAGAGTTGCCGGAAGGGCTGACGAGATCTGTTGCTGAGTTGCGACTTGCTGAAGTCCAGTTGCGGATGGGAGATCGCGCCGCCGCGCGTCTCACGGTGGACCGCGCAAGAAACGTTTTTCTCGCTGAGGAAGCCCGGTACTGGGGAGCACGCGCGGCATTGCTCACCGGGGCAATTGACCGCGATCGTGGTGGGCGCTGGTTGGCCTTGGCTCGGGAGCTTTCCCTCCCCGATCCCGCCTATGAGCGGCTCTTCCTTCCCGAGGGTGTGCTTCAAATCAACCTGACGACGTCACCGGTTGTGCAACGTGACGAAGTGCCGATTGAGTTCCTCACACGTCACGCCGAGGCGGCGCTGCGAATGCTTGCCCTCAGCGGGAACAGCGGTATGAGTGTGAGCGAACTGAGTGAGGGGTTCTGGCCCGACGTCGCTCCCGAGCGCCAGCGAGCTTGTTTGCGGACGCTTTTGTGGCAGATACGAAACTCGTTAGGTGCCGATGCATGGCGTCTTCAACGACAGCGCGACCAAATTCTCTTCGACTTGATGGGCATCACCGTGGTGGGCGCAACCACGAAGTCTTCGATCATCGCCGAGTTCACCAGCCGCCGCTCCGCGTCTCGCTGACCTCACTGCGGTCAGACCCGGACAGTCGGTGCCAGTGCTCAGACGTCGTCGGGGTCGTACTCGCCTCGCTCGTAACGGCGACGACGGCTGATTTGGGCTCCGAACGCAGCGATACAAACGACAGCGAGGAGGGCGAAGATCGCGACAAGGATCATGACGGAAGCCTACGCCGTATCCGAATCACACGAGTTCATGGTCGGAGTGATCGACCGATGATCTCTTTCATAATCTCGGTCGTCCCGCCGTAAATGGTCTGGATACGTGCATCAAGAAACGCCCGAGCAATGGGGTATTCGAGCATGTAGCCGTAGCCGCCATGGAGTTGCACGCAGGAATCAACCACACGCTTTTGCAATTCGGTTGTCCACCACTTCGCCATGGCCGCTTCTTCGGCCGTGAGCTCACCGTCGTTGAGCGCTTCGATACAGCGGTCGAGGAAGACTTCGGCAATCTCAACCTCGGTTGCGATCTCGGCAAGAACGAACCTCGAGTTCTGGAAGGCAGCGATCGGTTGACCGAACGCAGTGCGCTCGTGGGTGTACTCCAAGGTCCAGCGCAACGCCTGACGTGCAGCAGCGACTGCACTCACAGCGATCGAGAGCCGCTCCTGGGGAAGATTTTCGACGAGGTGCAGGAACCCCATCCCTTCTCCACCCAAAAGGTTTGCGGCGGGAACTCGTGCGTCGGTAAAGAACAGCTCTGCCGTGTCCTGCGCGTGGAGGCCGACCTTCTCGAGGTTGCGACCCCTCTCGAAGCCGGGAGTTCCGCGTTCAACAACAAGAAGGCTCATACCCTTGTGCCGTTCTTTGGGGTCGGTCTTGACGGCCACGATCACCAGATCGGCATTGATTCCATTGGTGATGAAGGTTTTCGCTCCGTTGACCACATAGTCGTCTCCGTCGCGCAGAGCATTTGTGGACATCGACGCGAGATCGGATCCGATACCCGGTTCGGTCATAGCAATTGCAGTGATGAACTCGCCCGAACAGATCTGCGGAAGCCACCGTTCCATTTGCTCATCGGTAGTGAGCGAGAGGAAATAGGGGAGACAAATATCATTGTGGAGGGTGATCCCGAGGCCGGCCGGAGCCATTCCTGAATAGGCAAATTCTTCGTTGATAATCGCGTTGTAACGGAAGTCTTCGACGCCACCACCGCCAAACTTTTCAGGTGCATCAATCGCCAGGAAGCCTGCAGTACCTGCTGCGGTGAAGAGTTCCCGATCAACGATGCCGTCACGATCCCACCGTTCGAAGTTGGGCGCGACCTCCCGTTCGATGAAGGTCCGGACCGACGTTCGAAAAAGGTCGTGCTCTTCGGTGAAGATTCTGCGTCGCATTGATCGATGGTACGTGGCGTTGCTCACACTTGTCGGCTCGGTTCGATGATTCAGGCCGACGAGTGTGTACCCTGTGGAACGAACACGGGAGTCCGGGAGGCCGGGCTGAGAGGGAGGAGCCGATCTCCTCCGACCGTTGCACCTGATCCGGGTCATGCCGGCGAAGGAAGTTTTCGGTTCGTTGTGCTCGTTCGTGTCGTCTCGACCTAGGTCACCGACATGTCTTCAGACAATGAAAAGCAAGACTCACGTGCAGCCGTCGTCGTGATGGGCGGCGTGGCTCCCGATGTTGAGTTGGCGTCGGCCCTCGGGCTTGAAGACGTGATTGTCATTGCTGCGGATTCGGGTGCAGTGCATGCACGTTCAGCGGGGTTGGAGATCGATATCGCGGTCGGAGATTTCGATTCGATTCCCCCTGCACTGCTTGAGGAACTCGAGCTGCTCGGCGTCAGGGTGGAACGGCACCCAGTCGCAAAGGATGAAACCGATCTCGAACTAGCGATCAATGTCGCCTTGAGGGAAGGGGCTGACGTAATCACCGTCGTCGGGGGCCATGGGGGTCGCGTGGATCAATCCTTCGCCAATGCGTTTGTCATCGCATCGCCGGCCTATGCGCACGTCTCGATGCATGCGGTGCTCGATTCGGCACTCGTTTCAGTGGTTCACGGTGGCGGGGGCGTGACCTTCGTCGGGTGTCCTGGCGACATCGTGACGATTCTTCCTTTGCACGGCAATGCAATCGGAGTGCGGACAGTGGGTCTTGAGTATCGACTCGATGGGGAGACGCTCACGTCGGGAACGACGCGTGGGGTGAGCAACGTCCTGTTGGATCGCGAAGCCACCGTGTCATTAGACGAAGGCACGGTGATCGTTGTGCGCCCCGGTCCCGAACGTTTGGTTACCGAGAACGGAGAAACAGAATGAAGCGATTGATTCTGATCGGCACGGTCCTGTTGGGACTGCTTGCTAGCGCGTGTGGGTCGTCTGGTTCGACAACGCTCTACAAGGAAGTGATCCCTCCCGTTCTTGTCGATGGAGCACTGCCCCGATTCGACGAACCAGTGACGCTCAAAGTGATGACGCACGACTCGTTTGCGGTTTCTCAGTCGGTTCTTGATGAGTTTCAAGCTGCTACGAATGTCAAAGTCGAACTACTGCCTTCAGGTGATGCAGCAGCGATGACGAATGCGGCAATTCTCACTGTCGGAAATCCGGTCGCCGATGTCATCTTCGGTTTCGATGAGAATCTTCTTGGCTCGGTGCTGGAGAACAAGCTGCTGACGCCCTATCTGCCTCAGCGGCTTGACGGAGTCGACTCACTTTTCCGACTTGACGCAACGGGCTCGGCGACGCCGATTGATCACGGTGATGTCTGCGTCAATTTCGATCGTGCCTCATTCGTGAAAAGTGGGGTTGCAGTTCCTTCAGACTTTGATGGACTCGCGAGTCCTTCTGTCAAGAACCAATTCGTCGTGGAGGATCCGTCAGTATCGACGCCCGGACTCGCGTTCATGCTCGCCACCATTGCGCAGTTTGGTGGTGGCGATGACACGTCTGCGAACGCGAAGTGGCTGACCTATTGGAAGGCGCTGAAGGCGAATGGTGTCAGCGTCGTCGACGGCTGGGAGACGGCGTATTACGGAAGCTTCTCGGGAGGAAGTGGGAAAGGCAACCGTCCGCTCGTTGTGAGTTATGCGTCGAGTCCTCCGGCCGAGGTTGAGGACACCTCATTAGCGGTGGAGCAGACGCCCACTGGAGTGATTGCGTCAACGTGCTATCGCCAAACTGAATTTGCCGGCATTCTTCGAGGCTCGAAGAACCAAAAGGCAGCGGCAGCATTCATCGAGTTCATGCTCGGAAATTCATTTCAATCAGATGTGCCAGCTCAGATGTATGTGTATCCCGTCGTGTCCGCTACTCCGCTTCCTGAAACCTTCGCCAAGTACACCGCGCCGGTTTCGAATCCGCTCACCTTGCCGTACTCCTACGTGTCGGCAAATAGGGACCGTTGGATTTCTCAGTGGTCAGCTCTGTTCCGCTGAGCCGCGCGCGTCGCAACGATGCGCAGCGTCACCGTCGGTTCCGGTGGCGCTCCATCACGGCGTTGCCACCGTTGGTGTTTCTCGGCGTCTTCTTTGTCTGGCCGGTCGTGGCGATTCTGCTTCGAGGATTGCGTCCGAACGGAATCTGGAACCTTGCGGTTTTCGGTGAGGTTCTGGCTGATCCGACGATGCAGCGGGTGATGTGGTTCACGTTGTGGGAGGCCGTCGCCTCAACAGTGCTGTGTGTGCTTGTTGCGCTGCCGGGAGCAGCGATGTTCGCTCGATTCCGATTCAAGGGGAAAGGTTTCCTCTGGTCGGCGCTACTCGTTCCCTTTGTGCTCCCGACAGTTGTTGTCGCCGTTTCCATGCTCGGGATCATTGGCGACGGGGGAGTGACGGGCGTCAATCTCAGCGGAACGGTATGGGCAATCCTGATAGCGCATGTGTTCTTCAACTACGCGGTTGTCGTGCGAACAGTTGGTGCCACATGGTCGACGATCGATCCTCGACTCGAGGAATCGGCTCGCGTCCTCGGAGCGCCCTCGTGGAGGGTCTTTGTCGATATCACGTGGCCATTGATTCGCTCATCGGTCGCCGCCGCATCATCGATCGTCTTCCTCTTTAGTTTTACGTCATTCGGGATCGTGCTCATTCTCGGAGGCATTCGGCATCGCACGCTCGAGGTCGAGATCTACGACCAGACCGCGAAGTTCCTCCACTTAGATATCGCAGCCGTCTTGGCAGTACTTCAACTCGTGATCGTCGTAGCAATTCTCGTTTGGTTTGGTCGTTCTCAGCGTCGTCGAGCGGTCATTTTTGAGCAGCGATCAGCTTCAGAGATCGAACACCCTCCCGAAACACGCGCACAGCGAGGGTTCATCATTGCGAATCTTGTTTTCATGAGTTTGCTTTTCGGTGTGCCCCTGCTTGTTCTTGTGGTGCGTTCATTCTCAACCCCGGATGGTTGGGGATTTGGTTTCTATCGTGCACTTACCGACACGAGGGGAGGTTCGACATCGTTCGTTCCTCCAATCGACGCGATCGGCAACTCCCTCCTGTTCGCCACCATGGCGACGGTCATCGCTGTGGTGCTTGGTCTCTGCGCAGCGTGGACGATTGCGGGAGGTGGAGCAGCATCATCGGATTCACCACTCGGTCGATGGACCGACACAGCGTTGATGATTCCCCTCGGTACGTCGGCGGTCACTGTCGGTTTCGGCTTTCTGATCGTCTTTGATGAGCCGCCGCTGAACCTCCGATCTTCGTTATGGCTGATTCCCATTGCGCACGCCATCGTTGCCCTTCCTTTCGTCGTTCGACTTCTCGTGCCCGCTCTGCGGTCGATTGATCCTCGATTGCGCGAAGCGGCATCGACCTTGGGGGCCTCACCATCGCGAGTGTGGTGGACCGTCGATGTCCCGATCGTCGGGCGGGCCCTCGCTGCGGCTGCGGGATTCGCCTTCGCAGTCTCGTTGGGTGAGTTCGGAGCCACCGCGTTCTTGGTTCGACCCGACCGGCCGACCATGCCGATCGCCATTTATCGAGCTCTCGGTCGACCGGGCGAGTACAACTTTGGTCAAGCGATGGCGATGTCAACTCTGCTCATGGTTCTCACCGTGATTGTGATCCTCGCCATCGATCGCTTCCGCCCAGCCGGTGTTTCGGAGTTCTGACGTGTCGCCGCCATTCCTTTCGCTCAGCAACGTGAATGCTCGGCATCCGGGAGCCGAGAGCGACGTGCTGCGCGACCTTTCGCTTTCCATTGGGCAGGGTGAGGTCGTTGGAGTGCTGGGATCTTCAGGTTCGGGAAAGACCTCGTTGCTTCGCGTGATCGCCGGCCTCCTTCCCGTGATCTCTGGTGCGGTGGTTCTCAATGGAGTCGACATCACCACTGTTGCTACCCATCAGCGCGGAATCGGTCTGATGTTCCAGGAACATGCGCTCTTCCCTCACCTCGATGTTGCTGACAACGTCGCATTCGGCCTGCGGATGAATCACGTTGCCAAGGTCGATCGGTCAGCGCGTGTGGCGGAGGTGCTTGACCTCGTAGGGCTCGGGGGATTTGGTAGTCGCGACGTCTCGTCGCTCTCCGGTGGAGAACGTCAGCGGGTTGCGTTGGCACGGACCTTGGCCCCTTCGCCGCGGTTGATCTTGCTTGATGAACCGATGGGGTCTCTTGATCGAGTTCTCCGAGATCGGCTCCTACCGGAGTTGGCCGAATTGATCGACCAACTCGGGCTCACGGCGCTCTATGTCACCCACGATCGGACCGAAGCGTTCGAACTGGCCGACCGCATCGCGGTTATGGACAGGGGCAGCGTCATTCAGATCGCGACGCCTGCAGACCTCGACGCGGCACCGGCGTCTGATCACGTGGCAGCGCTCCTCGGTCACCGCTGAGATCGGCTTCTGGGTCACAATGGCTTTATGGATGTGACCGCGACCCTTGACGCTCAGTGCTCGATCGATGTCCTGCGGCCATGGGTGGGCGACCTCACTCGCTACACCGAATGGTTAACGATCGTGCCGCGTGCCGAACTCGAGTCGGGAAGCGATCCAGCAGCGTGGGCAATCGAACTTCGAGCGAAGGTGGGACCCATCGCCCGTTCGAAGCGTCTGCGGATGGTCCGCACCGTCGACGAACCTGATCACGTCCGATTCGAACGTGAAGAACTCGATGGTCGCAGTCACTCTCCATGGATCCTCGATGCAGTTCTTGAGCCACTTGATTCGGTTACCCGGCTCACGATGGGGCTGCATTACGGCGGTTCATTCGGCGCTGGTCTCTTCGAGCGTTTGCTGACCGACGAGATCGAGACCTCGAAGCAATCATTGCGATCACTGGTGGAATGAGACGATGACTCTCCCTAGCGTGTGGGAATGGATATGACCGACAGCATCGACCTCTCCGCATCCGATGTTGCCTGGGACCTCGACCCTTTGGTCGATGGCGACGGCCTAGACGGGGTGAACAGGCT
Organism: Actinomycetes bacterium; assembly: GCA_037139155.1. GTDB lineage: Bacteria > Actinomycetota > Acidimicrobiia > Acidimicrobiales > Acidimicrobilacustridaceae > Acidimicrobilacustris. Next base: position 23,443 of record JBAXGZ010000028.1, read on the forward strand.
CATTCGCCATGCAGAGTCACTCACCACCGAACTCGAGAATTGGCGAGGTCGTATCGGCGAACTCGACGCACCCGAACTCGCCGAAGCAATGTCGACGTTGGCGGAGATCCAGGACGCGCTTGGACGAGCCGGGTCATGGGTTTCGCTTCGCTTCTCAGTCGACACATCTGATCCCGCACGAGGTGCGGCGATGCAGAAGTTCCAAGAGCAAGCCACTGAACTTTCCACTCGGATGATCTTCCTTGAACTCGAATGGGCCGAGGTTCCCGAGGCTCGTGCATCTGTCCTCCTCGCCGCCGACGAACTCGAGTTCTGTCGTTACTACCTCGAATCCGCTCGGCGCTATCGCCCTCATCTGCTGACCGAACCCGAAGAAAAGATTCTCGCCGAGAAGGACATCACCAGTTCGTCAGCGTGGAGTCGTTTGTTCGACGAACTGACATCGGTGATCGAGGTGGGGCTGCCGGAAGGGCTGACGAGTCTTGAGCAGGGGCTTTCGCGACTTGGATCTCCCGATCGAGACCAGCGTCGTATCGCGGCCGAAGCGGTGACCGCCGCCCTCGAACCCGGGCTCCGGACTCGTACCTATGTGTTCAACACGCTGATGGCCGACAAAGCCACCGATGACCGGCTTCGTTCGTACTCCTCATGGATCGCCAGCCGGAATCTCGCCAACCAGGCCAGTGATTCTTCAGTCGAAGCGCTTGTCGATGCGGTTGTCGATCGCTACGACATCCCACAGCGTTGGTACCGGTTGAAAGCGCAACTTCTCGGTGTCGATCGGCTCGCTGACTACGACCGCAACGCGTCCATTGCATCAGTCGAAGACGAGTTCTCGTGGTCGCAGGCCAAAGAAATCGTGCTTGATTCCTACGGGTCGTTCTCAGGCGAATTAGCGGGGGTCGTCTCTACCTTCTTCGATCAAAACTGGATCGATGCGCCGGTACGACCGGGCAAGCGGCCCGGTGCCTTCTGCGCGTACACCGTTCCCAGCGCACATCCGTTTCTCTTGCTGAACTGGACAAGTCGTCGCCGCGACGTGCTCACGCTCGCTCATGAACTTGGTCACGGGCTCCACGCGTACCTGGCACGTGAGCAAGGGGTTTTCCATCAGTCCACTCCGCTCACATTGGCGGAAACGGCTTCGGTCTTCGGAGAAACAGTCACGTTTGGTCGCCTGCTTGCTGAGACAACCGACCCGAACGCCCGTCTTGCGTTGCTGGCAGAGAGTCTTGAAGGTCAAATCGCAACAGTGTTTCGACAGATCGCCATGAATCGTTTCGAAAACGCGGTGCACACGCATCGCCGTGAGATCGGCGAATTGTCCACCGAAGATTTCGCCGATGCGTGGGAGAGCACGCAACGAGCAATGCTCGGTGACGCCGTTGAGATCACACCGGGTTATCGATCCTGGTGGAGCTACATACCGCACTTCATCGGATCGCCTGGCTATGTGTATGCCTACGCCTATGGGCAGTTGCTCGCCCTTGCGGTCTATGCCCGGTACGAAGCAGAAGGGTCCCGTTTCGTGCCTGCGTATATTGATCTGTTGCGCGCCGGCGGATCACGCTCGCCCGAAGACCTCGGAAGAATCGTCGGCGTTGATCTCGCTGATCCTCGATTTTGGGATGGCGGCCTCGCCATCATCGACGCCCAACTGTCAGCGGCGGAACAGGCGGCCCGCGATGCGGGTCGACTCTGACGTTGAAGTACTACTTGGAGCTCAGCTCAAACGGCGCGAGGTCGGGGTTCGTCACGGAATCGCGATAGTGAAACATCGAGAACGGATACTGCGTCACGATTTTCCCTGACGGACTTTCGTAATAGTGACCACATCCGGCATGCCAGACATCGACATTCGCAATGCCCTGTTGAAGTTCGGCGTTGTACGCATCCATGGCGTCGCGGCGAACGTCGATCCAGTCAATGCCTGCTTCGTCCATCTGCGCGAGCAATTCGGAGACATAGCCAACTTCGTATTCAGCCATCTCAATGAGTGAACCGGCGTTGTTATTCGGTCCGTAGAGCATGAAGAGGTTGGGGAAGTTGGTGGTGGTGACGCCAAGGTACGCCTCGGGACCGTCCGCCCATTCATCGCTGAGCGATCGGCCATCGCGGCCAGTGAATGGAATGCGGGACGCGAACTTGTCGACGACGTAACCGGTAGCACACACGATGACGTCGAACTCACGCTCAACGCCATCTGCGGTAACGATTCCCGTCGGCGTTATGCGGTCAATCTCATTCGTTACGAGCTCAACATTCGGACGATTGAACGCGGGGTAGTAGTCGTTCGAAAACAGCGGACGGAAACACCCCCACGGAACATGGGGAGTAAGGCCTTCACGTGTCGCTGGATCCTCTACAACAGAGATTGCTACGGCACCGGCCCACTCGGCTCCGCCAAGGATTTCCTTATTGCTGAACGGTGCATTCGGCCCGATGTAATTCATGATCGCGTCTCGGTACGCCTGAAGTGCTTCTGGGCTGCGATTGAACTCTTCGATTTGCTCCGCTGGGATTGGAAATTCCTCTTTTGGCAGCACCCATTGGGGCGAGCGTTGGAAGGACGTGAGGTGTGATGCAACTTTGGCAATTTCCGGGATGCTTTGCACGGCGCTCGCGGCTCCACCGATAACCGCGACTCGTTTGCCACTGATAATCAGATCGTGGGGCCAATCGCCAGTGTGGATGAGTTCTCCGGCGAAGGTGTCTCTGCCGGCGATATCGGGCCACTTGATTTCACCGAACATTCCCTGAGCACTGATGATGACGTCGGCAAGAAGAGTTTCACCGGTTGTCGTCGAGACGACCCATTCGCCCGGGTCCTCATGCCAAGTCGCACCGCTCACACCCTTGTTGAGGTGAATCATCGGCCAAAGGGCGAGTTTGTCGACTGTTGCTCGCATGTAGTCGAGAATCTCGGGCTGAGAAGCGTAAGAACGCGGCCAGTTCGGATTCAGGTTGAAAGAGAACTGGTAGGCGTGGACCATGACATCGCAGGACAACCCTGGATAGCGGCTCCGTTGCCAAGTCCCGCCAACGTCACCGTCCTTCTCGAGGACCACGACATTGGTGTAGCCGGCCTCGCGGAACTTGTAGGCCGAAATAATTCCCCCCGGACCTGCACCGATGACGACGATGCGACGGTCTTTTCCGATCATGGTTCGGCTCCTACCCCTCTAATCGCTGAACGCAGGTCCCATGTTGCCTTGTTTGGAGCCCCGGGGGCGACAGTTTCTGGGTTGATCCCGAATGCGGAGAGTCAGTTGGCGAGCGAGGTGGTTTGCTGGGCTAGATTGACGGATCGCAAACCGGTCGCCTCGGCGCATTCGGAAAGCCACGTCGGAGTGGCGGAATTGGCATACGCGCTAGACTAAGGATCTAGTGCCCGAAAGGGCGTGGGGGTTCAAGTCCCCCCTCCGACACCACGA
>JBAXGZ010000029.1:0-26635 GCA_037139155.1 Actinomycetes bacterium
CCGAAGCGCAAGTTCTCGAGCGAGGATCTTCACTCGCTTTTCGAGACGACCAATCTGCAAGCTGAGGGAAAAGCACAACAACACAAGAAAAATCGCCACAACCGCGAAGAGCAGCGACGGCCCATAAGACACACCCACTGCGCGGGCGATCCAATCAAAAACCGGGCGAGCCAATGCGAGCACGACCGCACCAAAACCAATCACGATCCAAAGAACCGCCGAGCCCTCCGAGAGATGCCTCCGACGAAGCGTCTCGAAAATCACGATGAAAAGCACAAGTGCCATTGAGATGAGTACGAGTTCGAGCATTACGAGCCGTCCCCGTTTTCTCGTTGCCGCCGGAGCGGATGAAAAAGAATAACAACCAGTAGCCGAATGAACAGGTAGCCACTGCGAAGCCGACCCGAAGATGCCTTTCCACCCATGCGGCCGCGCATGACGACAGGACGTTCCTCAATACGCAAACCCGCGTCGTGAGCGTCTAGGAGCGCTTCAACAGTGTCGGACAGATACTCCGTTGGGTAATTCTGTGCGAAGACAGAAATCGCCTTCGGCCCAAAAGCCCGGAATCCACTCGTGGTATCGGTGATCACGACTCCCACTCGACGACTAACAACCCTTGAGAGGAAACGCATGCCGATGGCCCGGGTTCCCGACACCTCATACCCACTGGCAAACCGCGAGCCGACGACTAAATCAGCGGCACCATCAACAACCGGAGCGAGGAGAGCGGATGCCGATGACGCGTCGTGCTGACCGTCAGCATCGATTTGGATGATCGCCTCGTAGCCGTGTTCACGAGCGAATGCGATTCCCGTTCCGATAGCAGCTCCAACACCAAGATTGAACGGGTGCCGGATCACCAATGCACCTGCGGCCTTTGCGACCTCGCCCGTTGCATCGCGAGATCCATCGTCGACGACGAGCACATCGCAGCCCAAAACGCGGCGGACCTCAGTCACAACATCGCAGACCGTCTCCACCTCGTTGAGGGCTGGGACGATCGCAAGCACTCGTCGATAGCTATTGGACACCGAAGAACCCTAGCGAATGGCCGGCGAAGCACTAAATGGTGACCCGCTGACCTGCTGACCTGCAGATCCAAACTTCTCGTCTCTGCAGACAACGTTGATCGAACCTTGTCGACCACAGTCAACCGGCTGCGAGCAATCCGGCATGGACGTGCGAACGCAATAGGTTTTGCTCGAACAGGACGACAGGCCAAACTGCCGTCGCGAAAATTGGCTGACGACCACTCAGGCCCTATTCGTGCTGATGATAGTTTCCGCGCGTGGACAATCTGCAACGGGAAGACGACGTGCGGCATCTTCCATCTGTTTCTGTCGTCGTGGTGGTCTACGGAGACGAACCTTGGCTCGAGCGATGCGTGACATCGCTCCTTGACTCCCCTGGCGTCATTTCCGATGTTGTTCTCGTGGAGAACGGAGGCTCCGAGTCAACGATCGCTGACCTTGAAACAATCGAACGGGTAACCGTGGTTCGACCAAGACGCAATACTGGATTCGCCGAAGGTTGCAATCTCGGAGTGGCGCAGTCCCAAAGCGATCTTGTCGCGCTTATTAATCCCGACGCGATCGTCGAGCCCGGCGCTCTTAGGTTTCTCTGTGACATCGCCATTCAACCTGACGTTGGGATTGCCACGGGATCCATTCGTCTGGCCGACCGACCCGACGCACTCAATGCGGCGGGAACGGTCATCACAATCACTGGTCTCAGTTGGTCGAACCGCTTCGGTGAGTCTGCGAGCGTGGTTCCATCTTCCATAAATGTCGCCGGGGCGAGTGGAACCGGGCTCGTTCTCCGTCGAGCGTTGTGGGAAGAGTTTGGTGGATTCAACGAGCATTTCTTCGCCTACTACGAAGACGCCGAATTAAGTATTCGCATGCATCGACGAGGCCTCAAGGTCATGTACGTACCCGAAGCAATCGTGCGCCACCGCTATGAATTCTCACGGAATTCCGCGAAGTTTTTCTTGCTTGAGCGAAATCGCGCTGTAGCCACCTTGACGTGCTTCTCGTTTCGGCACCTTGTTGCGATTACGCCGCTGCTCATCCCGATGGAACTGGGACTCGTGGCACTTTCCATTCGCCACAGTTGGTTTAAGGAAAAGATGCGTTCTTACCTTTGGATCCTTCGACACTTGCGCGAAATTCGAGAGCGCCGATCAAGTGTCCAAGTACTCATGACCGCACCCGAATCCGACTTTCTCGATCTTCTCTCTACCAGCCTCGCGCCCGGCAACCTGACTGAGATTCACCCTCCAAAAATCATTGAGAAGATTCTCGACATCTATTGGACGCGAGCTCGTCGATTCATTGAACGCTGATCCACTCATTCTTCGAGGGCGCCAAACACTCGGGATCGCGTCGGATCTATTGCGTCATGGGCGAGAACTCAATGTCGTCGAACGCAACGAGTCAAACCTACCGAGAAACGTTCTGGCTCACCACGAGCTGAGCGAATGATGCACCGTCAGGCCAATCACCAAGGTTGTAGAAATCGGTAGAAAGCACGTTGTATCCGGCTTGCACAAGTGCTTCCACCATTTGAGGCATTTCAGGAAGAACCGTGGTCTCAATAAATTCCCGAAGCGATCCGACCTGAGTTCCCGCTTTCCAGTCGGCGTACCACTTCGCGATTCCCGTTTCCTTCGGAAACATTGGAGACGTCGCAATTGAGGCCAAAAGTAGTTGCGACGCTCCCCTGTCGGCGTACTTCGGACCTTGGGAATCAAGGTAGGCAAACATTTCCGGCATCGTGGTGATGGGGTCCCAAACATTGGTCATGCCTGCTCCCGGCGGGAGCGAGTTACCTGCACGAAGCCACCAAGTATCTGAGCGCTCTGCGTAGTCCAAATCAATAAAGAACGGAACAATGTTTGTTCCAGCAGAAAGTAACGAATTGAGTGTTGTTCTCGAATCGGCTGAGGCAGGCCGTTTCGCAAGCTTCGTCTTGAAGATTTGCTCTACGAGGTTCGCGAAGAATTCGTTGCCTGTGATCGTCGTTCCATTTTCTCGTGCATACGTCTGTGATGCACATCCATAGTTCTTCTGAACATCGAGGAAGATGACTTCGTGCGGATGAGACTCCGCCCAATCTGCGATCTCTCTCAACGCATCAGCGATCGGCATCCCTCGAAAGGTGTGAACGATGAACATTCCGTCAGGGTCGCAGACCAGACGAAAGTCGAGATACCGGATGCCGGCGTTGAATTGCTCGTCGAACGTTGTGTCCTGAGTGAGTTGCGCTCCAATGACGAACTCCTCAGGGAGTCCAGCGAACTGAGTTGTTCCCGTGTCACCTTGGGCGGAAGCAATCACCGCCCCGGTGAGCGGTATCGAAAAAGTTCCAGCATCGTGCGTTCCTGGAATGCGAAGTTGCGAAAGAGGTCGATCCCCGATCTGGGGCGCCAGATCCCGCATCCAGTTTTCGCCATCCCAAGATTTTCCCATTGTCGTTGCCGCTACCGATTTCGTTGAATCACGAGTTGCATCCCCACAACTCGCAAGGATCGCCAACGCAAAAAATCCGAGGAACGCAGCAACGAAAGTTCGCGGGACACTCAATGCTGAAAATGCGGCGCGTGTGGAGTGCAGTACTGGTCATACTCGGCGATCACGATTTCCTCTGGATCGATCGAGCATGCCGGGCACTTGGGATCCCGGCGGATCTTGTAGGTCATGAACGACTGCTCAAGGCTGTCGTAGGCCATCAGTCGACCTGACAGCGAATCGCCCAGACCGAGCAATAACTTGATTGCCTCGATCGCTTGGATCGATCCAACGATGCCAGGGAGAACACCGAGGACGCCAGCTTCGGCGCAAGAGGGAGCAAGTTCCGGAGGCGGAGGTTCGGGAAGGAAGCACCGGTAGCAAGGCCCGTCGTGGGGAAGGAACACTGTCATCTGACCTTCGAAACGGAAGATCGATCCATGCACAACCGGAGTGCCCGTCTTCAGCGATGCATCGTTGAGCAGATACCGGCTAGGGAAGTTATCGGCACCGTCGACAACGAGGTCGTACTGCGAGAGCAGTTCAACGACATTGGACGCGTCGAGGCGCATGTCATGGGTGACGACATTGACTTCAGGGTTGAGTAGACGAAGGGTCTTGGCTGCGGAATCGACCTTGCGCATCCCGACTCGCTCGATGTTGTGAATGATCTGGCGCTGAAGATTTGATTCGTCGACAACATCCATGTCGATGATGCCTATGGTGCCGACACCAGCGGCCGCAAGATAAAGCGCTGACGGTGAACCGAGGCCACCCGCACCAAGCAGCAGCACCTTCGAGTCGAGAAGTTTCAGCTGTCCCTCCTCGCCAACCTCAGGAAGCAGAAGGTGGCGTTGATATCGATTGCGCTGCTCGGCACTTAGCGTGCGCGGTGCCGACCACTCGCGCCCCTGGTCTTTCCATGCATTGAATCCGCCATTCATCGAAAGGACATCGGTATAGCCAAGGTCTCCGAGCGTCTTCGCTGCGAAAGCGGAACGAACCCCGCCGGCGCAGAAGACGACAATCTTCGAATCACGATCGGGAATACGGCTTTCGACCTGGGCCTCGAGGTGACCTCGGGGGATGTACACGGCCTCAGGGATGGCGCCCTGTTCGAATTCGTCGGGCTCGCGGACATCGAGGAAAACCGTTCCGGGCGCAGCCCTCAGCGATTCGGCCTCGGCCGGTTCGATCTCGGTGATCTGGCTCTTGGTCTGCGAGAGGAGGTCTCGGAAGGTCGCCATGATGTGCCTCGGATGCTCGGGGGATCGAGCGAAACACTCGCTCGGGAGGAAAACCCTACCTAGCAGGTCGGCTTTCCGCCACCTTCGGTGATTCCCAGGATCATGGGCAGCACCTCGGAAGCCGATCCCCGAACAACCACCGTGGCCTGCTGATCAAACGGGGTGGGCTCCGCGTTCACGATGACGACGGATCGACCGGCTTCGAGAGCAATCGGCACCATCGCCGCAATCGGATACACGGTCAGACTCGTGCCCACAGCGAGAAGGACATCGGCTTCAACCGCAGCGATCTCGGCTCGCATGAGATCAGCACCGACCAATGACTGTCCGAACATGACCGTTGCCGATTTCATGATCCCCCCACAGATCGGACAGGGCGGATCTGACTCCCCCGCCCGGACCCGTTCGAGTGCATCGTCCATCGGACCCCGGGCGCCGCAGGCCACGCACTCCCAGCGGTGCACGGTTCCATGGATCTCGACGACGCTGGCCGGAGAGCTCCCGGCGATCACATGCAACCCATCAATATTTTGGGTGACGAGGGTATGAAGGCGACCAACTCGTTCGAGTTCGACCAGTGCTCGATGGCCCTCGTTAGGAGACGCGCTGAACATCTCCGATTCGACACGGATTCGCCACGCGTCTCGACGCACCTGAGGATCGTTGAGGTAGTGCTCGATCGTCGATCGCTTCTCGGCGTCAGGATTGCGGGTCCAGACCCCATTGGGGCCTCGGAAGTCAGGAATGCCCGAATCAGTACTGATGCCCGCTCCGGTGAGAACCGACACCGACTGAGCGCGGGTCAACACCTCTCGGGCGTGGTCAACGCTGGCCGGGTCAAACGCTGACAAATCCGCACCAGGCATGACTCAATTCTGGCTCATCGCCAACACTCATTGAGTAATCAAGAGAAGAAAACGGTGCGGTGTGGGTGCGGCTTCCGTTCAACCTTGGAATCGGCGGCGCACTGCGAACCGAACTCCAACAGTCGATCGATACGTCAGAAGCCGTCACTACCTCGGACGAATCGCCCCGAACGTCGTCTGGAGTTAACGAGACCAACTGATCTCCATCTGTCTGACTGATCGGTCGCGCTTGTCGTCCGTCGAGGAATCAGTCCGTCTGGCCCGTTGACCCTGCACGCACCGAGGACGAGAGTCACTGAAACGTTACGAAATGTCGTGACAATGACTGATGACCTCAGGAGGAGCTGTGACTCTCACCACCGAGCCGGTGTTTCCGACGATGACGTTCGCTGTCGAGACCTGGTCCGATCCCGTTATCGACCAGCTCGGTCATGACCCGAGGTCGGCCTATGTCGAAAAGTTTTGGCTTCCGATTCTCGGACCATCCTCAGTTTGGCTCCTTCGCCGGCTCGCCGATGGCCTTGATCGCCACCCCGAAGGGTTCGAGTTGGACCTCGTCGAGGCGGCGCAGTCGCTCGGCGTGGGCATGCGTGGCGGCCGGAATGCACCCCTGCTGCGTACCTTCGAGCGATGCTGCCGATTCGGTGCCGCCCGCATGCACGGCTCGTCTGCGATCTTTGTTCGCCGACGTCTCGCACCTCTGACTCGATCGCAGACAGAACGACTTCCCGAATCACTGCGACGTGAGCACGAACAGTGGCTCAGTCAACCCCGAACCGTTCCATCCTTCGAGCAGATGCAGCATCGAGCACGGACATTGGCACTCTCGATGCGCCAACTCGGCGAAGACAACACGAGCGTTGAACGTCAACTCCATCGATGGCGCTTCCATCCGGCCGTCGCTCATGAAGCAGTGCGCTGGGCGATCGCCCACGAACTGCAGACCGTCGCTACGTCGAACAGCGTGATCCCGAGGACGTTTGTCAGCGACGACGTGGCGTGAAGGTACGGGCAAGTTCGAGAAGCGTACGAACGCCGTATCCCGTGCCGCCCTTAGCTGTTTCCGCGTCGTCAGAGTCAGACCACGCTGTCGCGGCGATGTCGAGATGGGCCCATGGGATGTCCTCGCCCACGAACTCTTGAAGAAACAGCCCAGCGGTGATTGTTCCGCCGCCGCGCGACTTCGAGATGTTGCGAAGGTCCGCCACATCGGATTCCAGAAAGGTCCGGTAGTCAGCGGGAAGGGGAAGGGGCCACATGCGTTCACCGGCACGAGCAGCGGCGGACTGAACCTCCTCGGACCAATTGTCGTTATTCGATAACACCGCTGCGATCCGGCCGCCCAGTGCGACCTCAACCGCACCAGTAAGCGTTGCGAGATCGACAATGGCGTCGGGCTCATCTTCGGTGGCGAGCGAAAGTGCGTCGGCGAGGATCAGTCGACCCTCGGCATCGGTGTTGAGCACCTCAACCGTGGTGCCGTTACGAATGGTGAGTACGTCACCTGGACGAGTGGCATCGCCATCGCTCATGTTGTCGGTCATGGGCATGTAACCAACAACGCGACACGTCGGAGCGACGGCCCGGATGGCCGCGAAACAACCAAGGACGGCGGCCGCTCCGCCCATATCCATCTTCATCGTCATCATGCCTTCGCCGCTTTTGATCGACAGACCACCAGAATCGAAGGTGATGCCTTTACCGACTAGGGCGAGAGTCCCCTTGGGTGAACGTGGCGAATAGGTGAGTTTCACAAACCGCGGTTCCTGCGTGGACCCGCGGTTGACTCCGAGTAGTCCGCCCAGTTTCTCGCGGCGAATCTGCGCAAGGTTCAGAACCTCGATCGTCAATCGTTCGCGCCGAGCGATTTTCTCGGCCTCTTGCGCCAACATTTCCGGGGTGAGATCGCCACCCGGACGATTAACAAGATCACGGGCAAAATTCTGGGCTTCACCGATTTTGAGTCCCTGAGCAAATGCGTCGGTCGCAGCCTTACCCGACACGCCGGCAACGGTGACCGCAGCGAGTACCACCGGCTTGGGATCGGATCGGTACTCAGTGAAACGGTAGGAACCGAGAACCAACCCTTCGGCCAATGCCCGGATGCCTCTGGGGAGATCTCCGGATGCTCGGATCGCGATGAGATCGAGCAAGTCGACTGCCAATCGCTTGGAACGAGAGCCCGCGCGCACCGCTTGAGCGCCGACTCGACGAAGACGGTTGTCGTCGATCTCTTTCAGTGGTCCGATACCGAGAACGATGACCGAACGACCACCGGCGTCGGAGACGAACGCTATCTGATCGACTGCGCCCGTAAAGCCCTGCGCCTTCAGTGCGCCGAGGGGAAGCCCGCGTGCCTTGAGGTGGCGGTCGGAACTCCTATCCGACGCAACCGCAACAACCGTGGCATCGACAGTTGCCGGAACGGAACGAGAAGACGAAATCTTCAACGGCACGAAAACCTCACAGATAGGTCGAGAGAAGGTAACGACGAACTAGGGCTGAACCGACCGCGTCGGCAATGAGGTTCCCTCTTGCCATCGAGCCAGTGTCCAGAGCAGATCGGAGAGTCGATTGAGATAGGGAACAACTGCGCTTCCGGGGGCCGCAGCCGCCAGACTGTCTCGCTCGGCACGACGAGCGACGGTGCGAGCAACATCAAGGAGCGCCCCGATGCGGTTCTGACCCGGAACGACAAACTCAGTCGGGGGATCGAACTTCGCACTGGTCTCGTCAATGAGATTTTCGAGATTGACGATCATGTCATCGGTCACCAGAGTGGCTCCGGGCGTCAACTTGTCACGACTTCCGGGATCAGCGGCGAGTTCACCCATGACCACCCAAAGATCACGCTCGAGGTGGACAAGGAGATCTCCGAGTTCAGCATCGGATTCGGCACGAACGACTCCGAGTGAAGCCTGTAACTCGTCGACAGTGCCGTAGGCGGTCGGCGCCGCCGAATCTTTCGAAACTCGACCTCCATAAAGCAAGCCAGTGGTGCCGTCATCGCCTTTGCGCGTATAGATCTTCACGGGGGCGAGCCTAGAGCCCATCGGCCATTCACCACGCGTCGGAGGTCGAAGAAGGATTCGGCTCTGCTACCGTAAGAGAGCCGAAGCTGACCTGATGGGTAGGGCGTGATGCCCCGGCTTGCGGCGAGATCACATCCGATCCTCGTTCCGCGCCCGGACCATCGCCAGGAGACCCACGGTGACTACTTTCCTTGAAGCAATCCACGAACGTGTCGTCATCTTCGATGGCGGCATGGGCACATGCATTCAGACCAGTGGTGTCACTGCCGATGATTTCGGTGGTCCTGATCTCGAAGGATGCAATGAGCTCCTCGTGGTCACTCGCCCAGACGTGATCGCCGATGTTCATGCCCGCTACCTCGAGGTCGGCTGCGACGTCATCGAGACCGACACCTTTGGAGCGTTCGCCATCCCCCTTGGCGAATACGACATCGCCGATCGGGTCCATGAATTGAACCTTGCCGCCGCCCGCCTCGCTCGCGGTGTTGCCAACGACTACTCCACTCCCGACCGGCCTCGTTGGGTCGCTGGCTCGATCGGACCGGGTACCCGCTTCCCGTCCCTCGGCCAGATCCGGTACGCCGAGCTGCGTGACAACTACGAGGCCCAGAGTCGGGCCCTGATCGAGGGGGGTGTCGACCTTCTGATCATCGAAACGATGTTCGACCTCCTGACGGTGAAGGCAGCAATGAACGGCGCCCGCCGAGCAATGCGGGCCGAGGGCCGGGAACTTCCCCTCCAGGTGCAGGTCACCATGGAACTCACCGGCCGGATGCTGCCGGGTACTGAAATTGCCGCAGCGCTTGCGGCGATCGATCCGCTCCACCCCGACGTGATTGGCATCAACTGCGCGACAGGCCCAGTTGAGATGGGTGAACACCTGCGCCATCTCGCAGCTCACGCGCGCATGCCAATTTCGTGCATCCCGAACGCCGGTCTGCCCAGCGTCGTCGATGGACATATGCATTACGACCTCTCTCCCGAGGGTCTCGCCGAGCACCACGAACGATTCGTCACCGAATTGGGCGTCAACATCATCGGTGGATGCTGTGGGACCACCCCGGAACATCTCGCTGCGGTGGTTGACCGATGCCGCGACCTCACCCCTGCTCGACGCACACCGATCCATGAAGCCGGAGCTACCTCTATCTATTCGCTCGTGCCCTTCGAACAGGACACGTCATTCATGATCATTGGGGAACGAACCAACGCGAACGGTTCCAAGAAGTTCCGTGACGCGTTGCTCGATGCTGATCTCGATACCTGTGTGCAAATGGCCAAAGATCAGGTCCGCGAAGGCGCTCACGTTCTTGATGTGTGTGTCGACTACGTCGGCCGGGATGGCACGGATGACATGGACGAGCTGGCAAAACTGCTTGCTACCCAGTCGAGTGTCCCCCTCGTCCTCGACTCCACCGAGCCCGAGGTCATGGAAGCGGGTCTTGCCTGGCTCGGCGGACGCGCCATCCTCAACTCTGCCAACCTCGAAGACGGCGAAGCCGAGGGAAGTCGCCTTGATCGCGTCATGAAGTTGGCCGCCGAATACGGCGCAGCTGTGATCTGCCTCCTCATCGACGAAGAGGGACAGGCTCGCGACATCGAGTGGAAATTGCGCATCGCGCATCGCATTCACGACCTCGCCGTGAATCGTTACGGCCTCGAGTCGACCGACCTCATATTTGATGCGCTTACGTTCCCCCTCTCCACCGGCGACGACGACCTACGTGGCGATGCCATCGCGACGATCGAAGCCATCCGTCGAATCAAGGCTGAACTTCCCGGGGTAAACACCACCCTTGGGGTTTCCAACGTGTCCTTCGGTTTGAAACCGGCTGCACGCCATGTTCTCAACTCGGTCTTCCTTGCCGAGTGTGTGAATGCAGGGCTCGACTCTGCGATCGTCCATGCGGCGCGCATCATGCCTCTCAACAAGATTCCCGAAGAACAGCGTCAGGTGAGTCTTGACCTCATCTACGACCGACGCAGCGAAGGTTACGACCCGCTTGCCAAACTCCTTGATATTTTTGCCGACGTCCGGGCCACCGAAGTCGTGCGTGAAGACCGCAGCGACTGGACCATCGAGCGGATTCTCAGCCAACGGATCATCGATGGCGAACGCGAGGGACTCGAAGCCGACTTGGATCGCGCAAGAGCCGACGGACTCGAGCCGCTCTTCATCATTAACGACGTACTTCTCGCCGGCATGAAGGTCGTGGGTGATCTGTTCGCCACCGGCGAAATGCAGTTGCCGTTCGTGCTGCAGTCTGCCGAGACCATGAAGACTGCGGTTGCTCACCTTGAGCAGTTCATGGAGAAGGCTGATGACGGCGGAAAGGGACGAATCGTTCTCGCCACCGTCAGGGGTGATGTGCACGACATCGGAAAAAATCTCGTTGACATCATTCTCACGAACAATGGCTATGAGGTCCTTAATCTCGGCATCAAGATTTCCATAGCTGAGATGATCGAGAAAGCACTCGAGGTCAACGCCGACGCCATCGGAATGAGCGGACTGCTCGTGAAGTCCACACTCATCATGCGCGACAACCTCGAGGAGTTGAACGCTCGAAATCTCTCGAACATCCCGGTTCTTCTTGGTGGCGCCGCTCTGACTCGGAGTTACGTCGAACGCGATCTCCGCGGGGTCTACGAGGGACGTCTCTTCTACGGCAAAGATGCCTTTGAGGGTCTCCGAGTCATGGATCGACTTGGAAACATCAAGCGGGGCACTGAGCCCGACGACATTGATTGGGGTCGGGTGCCAAGCGAAAGTACGGTCCCGGCTCGTTCCGGCACGAAAGTCATCACTCCGGCCGAAGAACTCCCGATGCGATCGCCCGCTGTCGCCGCTGACAATGAGGTGTTCACTCCCCCGTTCCTCGGCACCAAGGTGATCAAGGGAATCGCTATCGACGACATCGCGGCGTATATCAACGAGACCGCGCTCTTTCGAAATCAATGGCAGTTCCGTCCCGAGACCACCGACGGAGTCACCGAAACCGACGAGGAATTCAAGAATCGGATTCGGCCGATCTTGCGCTCGCAACTCGCCGAGGCAAAAGCTGCCGACATGCTCGTACCCCAGATTGTGTACGGCTACTTCGCAGTGAATGGCGACGGCGACGATCTCGTCGTCTGGACTGACGCCACCCGTGCAGAGGAACTCACCCGCTTTCACTACCCGCGTCAGCAAGCAGACCCGTTCATGTGCATCGCCGACTTCTTCCGACCAGTGGAATCAGGAGAGGTCGACTACGCCGCGTTCCACATCGTCACGATGGGGCAACGCGTAAGCGATGTTGCCGCCAAGCTGTTTGAAGAAAACCGTTATCAGGAGTACCTGCTCGTCCACGGTCTAGGCGTCGAGATGGCAGAAGCGCTTGCTGAGTACTGGCATCGCCGGATGCGTGAAGACTGGGGCTTCGCCAACGACGACGGCCCCTCCCTCGCTGGTCTCTTTCGACAGCAGTATCGCGGTGGCCGCTACTCATGGGGCTATCCCGCATGTCCCGACCTCGAGGACAACGAGCGTGTGGCAAAGATTCTCAATGCCGGACGCATTGGTATCGAGGTGAATGAAGACACCGGTTTCCAGTACCAACCGGAACAAACCACCTCAGCGCTCATTTGTCACCATCCGCAGGCAAAATATTTCGTAGCTCGCTGAGCGGACGCTCACGAAGAGGTTCCAAGATTTTGTGACTCTTCTGCTCTCCACTCGTCGACATGGGCGTTGATCTGCCATCACTTTGGTCTCAGTAGCATCGAGACATGGAGCAACGCAGTCACGCAGTCATCGCTGGCACCGGAAGGGCGGGGACCACCTTTCTCATCAAGTATCTGAATGCCTGCGGGGTTCCTTGCGGGGATCTGGACCAATTACCCGAATTCGAAGAAGCCAGAGCCGGCAAGGAGACCTCCCTCCTTCACCCTGACGCTCCGTATCTCGTCAAAGATCCATGGCTTGATGAGTACACCGATCAGATCGACCTTTCGACGATGTCGATCGATGCATTGCTGGTACCGGTCAGAAACCTCCGCGAGAGCGCAATGAGTCGGACTCGTCAGGAACGCGCGGCCCTGCTTCGATCGGGGCAACCGGGCATCGATCGTCACTCTTTCGGAACCGTGCCGGGAGGAATCCGCTACTCACTCGGCGTCGTGGACCAAGAGCGAGTGTTGGCGGTGGGTCAGGCCAACCTCATCGAGTGGGCCCTAACCAATGAGATTCCTCTGTACCTGCTGCAGTTCCCCCGCCTCGTTGAGGATGAGGAGTATCTGCCCAAGGCATTGCAGCCCTGGCTCGGTCGTTACTGCGATGATTCTCGAGCCAAAGAAGCGTTTCGCGAACTTTCCGAACCCTCGAAGTGGTACACCTCCGATGCCGAGATCAGCAACGAGGGCGACGAAGCCCTCAAGGTGTTGATCGATGACCTTCGATCCGAGATCGAGGCGCTCAACCTCGTTCTCAATGAGCAGCGCCGTGAAATCGAGCAGCACCTTCGTGAATTCGCTGACCTCCGCGGCCAGCACTCAATCGACAACAGCACGATCGCGACCCTCCGGTCCGATCTCGAACTCACCGCCGCGCAGCTCGGTCAGGCCAACCACACCGTCGAACTACTCGAAGGCAAAAGTGAAACGTTGAGCCAAGAGGTCAACGCTCTCCGGACGAGCAGATCATTCAGGCTCGGTCGGGCGCTTAGCTCACCGCTCCGACTTTTCGGTTCACGAGAGTAAGGCTCGAGCAACGAGGTCAGTTCCGAATGCGGTGAGGATCGCTAGGTAGAGCAATCCGGTTGCGGCCATCACTGCCGAGTATGCACGTTCCTTCAGCGCCAAACGCGTCGTGATGACCAGACCGATGGTGGTGATCGCACACATCACCCAGAACCACGTGAGCAAACCGTTATAGCCATCGTCAATGTTTCCGTTCACCGCCGAGATCATTCCTGTCGGAATCAACAACAAGATGACCTCGGGGACCCACAGCCACGCCGTCCATCGCACGAGCTCAAGGAGTGCGCCACGCGCAAGACCGGGCTGAACGAGATACCAGTGACCGAGCAACATTGCATCGGTGACCGCGCCTAGGAAGAGCGCACCGACGACGAACCGAGACACCGCCAGCCATGCAGGACCACCAGCCTCGAGACCCGCAGCAAACACTCCCACGAACCCGATCACCGGAGCGATGAGATCGAGTCGCGGATCGAACTCGCGAGCGGCGAGATCCTTCTCGGCCACGTCGCGTTCGATGCCAGTCATAGCGGCGACGCGCTCGGAACGAGCCTCGACCAACGCGATCTGACCAGAGACGCCTGCCTTACGACGGATGATCGACGATACGAGCGCATAGCCCGACGCCAGAACCACACCGACCGAGGCGATGTCGCGAACGGGCAGCGGTTCGATGATGAAGAGACCGATGTATGCAGCGCCCCCAGCCATGAGCAGATATGTGCCTCGCATGAGCCATCCATATCCGAGCGACACTTCACGACGACGAGTCGTCACCCAAAGAAAGAGAAGACCACCGGCAGCCCACTGCAGCAGGAGCGATGCAGCATCGAAATCAATCATCGGACTGTCACTTTGTCATGCTTCGACAGAAACCAAGGATCGATCAGCGTTGGTGATCGATTCCGCTCCCGAATCGGTCAACACCACGATGTCCTCGAGTCGGAATCCGAACTCGCCCGGCAGATAGATGCCCGGCTCGACCGAATAGGCATTTCCCACGACCAATGGATGGCGATTACCGAGCACGATGTAGGGATCTTCGTGTTCCTCG
The DNA here is from genome assembly GCA_037139155.1 of Actinomycetes bacterium. Classification (GTDB taxonomy): domain Bacteria; phylum Actinomycetota; class Acidimicrobiia; order Acidimicrobiales; family Acidimicrobilacustridaceae; genus Acidimicrobilacustris. The sequence goes on from JBAXGZ010000029.1 coordinate 14,452, forward strand.
ACCCCAATCCCGTGGCCGGTTCGATGCATGAACCACTCGCCATAGCCGCCGCCATCGATGATCGAGCGAGTGGCCGTGTCGACATCCTCCGCAGGAACGCCCACCCCACCGGCTGCTCTTCCGACGCGTTCAGCCTCGTGGAGGAGCGAATAGACCTCAGACATCTTCGTGGTCGGTTCTCCGGTGACGACACAGCGAGTGATGTCCGAGCAGTATCCGATTCCGAATGCGTCCGCCATGGTGCCGCCGAAATCGCAAAGTACAACTTCTCCAGGTTGAATGACGCGGGACCCAGGCTCGTGATGAGGACTGGCTGCGTTCTCGCCCGCAGCGACGATCGCGAAGTTCACCCGATGGTGACCCTCAGCGAGAATGCGCTGACCGAGGTCGGCCGAAACTTCCGCTTCGGTTCGACCGATTAGAGGAATCTCACCTGCTTGAAGTTTTGCAGCGATGCGATCGACAGCCGCAGCGGCGGTCCGTAACGCAGTGATCTCCGACTCGTCCTTGACCGCTCGAAGCGGTCCGATCACCGAAGCCGTGGTTTGAAAGGAAAGATCGTTTCGAACATTTTGCAGATCGACGAGGAATCGAGCCCAGGTTCGCTCCCCGATCGCGGCGCGACCGGCTGAGCCGACGAGGGACGCCACGATGGCGATTGGATCCTCGGTCTCACCCCATGGTCGGAGAGAGAAGAGTTCGTCCCTTGGCACCACTCGGGGAGCCTCGAGGGCGGGTACGACGAGGGTGGCATCGCCGTCGACGGGAACCACGAGCATCGTGAGCCGCTCGAGGGGCATCGCTTCGTAACCGGTGAGCCAAGGCAGATCAGGGCCGACCGAAAGCAAACAAACATCGACGTTTTGTTCCGCCATTGCGGCGCGGACCCGCTGAAGTCGATCGGTGAGCACCTGCCGAGGCTATCGGTCAGCCGATCGTCACCGACACGGACGAGCCATCCGCCGCTTGTTTCGCGTGATAGCTCGAACGAGTAAGCGGACTGGATTCGACATGATCGATGCCGAGGCCGCGTCCGATCGAGGCATAGGAGTCGAACTGTTCGGGAGTCACCCAACGATCGACGGGGAGATGGGTCGATGTCGGACGGAGGTACTGACCGATCGTGACAATCGAGACCCCGATGCCAGCGAGGTCGGCAAGAACCGACACGATCTCTTCATCGGTCTCCCCCATCCCCACCACGAGTCCAGATTTCGTGAGCAGCCCGGCTCGCTTCGCTCTGGCCAATACCGCAAGCGATCGGGCATACCCCGCCGAGGGACGAACCGCCCGCTGTAAACGCGGGACAGTCTCGACATTGTGATTGAGAACGTCGGGCCGACTTTCAAAAATCATGTCGAGAGCATCGGCCCGACCTCGGCAGTCAGATATGAGGACTTCAACCTGCACACCTGGCACTCGGTCGCGAATCGCAGCAACGGTGGCCGCCATCGCGCTGGCTCCCTCGTCGGGCAGGTCGTCACGCGCGACGGTCGTCACTACGGCGAAGTCGAGTCCCATTTGGGCAACCGCCTCGGCCACACGCAACGGTTCCTGAGGGTCAAGCGGCTCCGGATGGCGCGTATCGACCAGACAAAAGCCGCATTTGCGAGTGCAGCGTTCGCCGTTGATCATGAATGTCGCAGTGCCGTCGGCCCAGCACTCAGACAGATTCGGACATCCGGCTTCTTCGCAGACGGTCACGAGTTGCAGATCGCGCAGCGTTTTCTTCAATTCGAGGGGCCGTGCGCCAATCCTTAGGGGCGCACGCATCCACTCGGGTTTGCGCTCACCAACGTCGATACCGTCGACAACGCCGGCTTCGGCGAGCCGACCCTTGAGGCGCAGTGATGGACCAGCGCGATGGTCAGCACCTGTCCTCACGAGTTCTCCAGCACCAGCACCGCGACTGAACGGTGAGAGATCCTCATCGCCGTCTGTTGAGCGACGAATGATTTCGGCACGATCGACGGTGCGATCGACAGCCCAAAGCGCAGCAGCTCGGTCGACAATCGCATCAACAACTGCAGCCATCGACGTGGCAATGCCTTCTTGAGCCAGCGAGGTCACCGACTTATCGGCGATCCCACAGGGGACGATATGAGAGAACATCGACATGTCGGGATCGACATTGATGGCGAATCCGTGCATCGATCGTCCGCGAGTGAGTCGAACGCCAATCGCCGCGATCTTGCGAGGAGTGTCTGAATTGGGCCCAACCCATACTCCGGGGTACTGCTCGAGCCGCCCGACATCAGTGAGGCCGAGATCGTTCAGTGCTCCAATAACGAGTTCCTCGACCGACCGCACGTAGGCGACGGTGTCGGCCATGCCCCCGCCCCGCTTACCGGGAACCGAGAGCACCGGGTATCCAACAAGTTGACCGGGTCCGTGATAGGTGACGTCGCCACCGCGGTCAGTGCGAAGACATTCGGCACCGACCGACGATGGCTCGACAAGAACATTGGTCGGATCAGCATTGGCCCCAAGCGTGTACACATGAGGGTGTTCGAGGAGTAGCAACCAGTCGTCGCGACCATGGTCAAAAAGCGCGTGCTGAAGATCGGAAGCTTCCGCATACGGAACGGTCCCGAGCCAGCGAACGCGCAGCGGTGCGGTAACGACGGTGGGGATCTCCCCGGCCGTCGCCATGATCAAAGCTCCGCTTCCCAATCGCGGGTTTCGATGATCTCCTTGACATCACGCAGGAAGGCCGCCGCGTACGCGCCATCGAAGGCACGATGATCCCAGCTCATTGCCAACATTCCCACCGAGTGAATAGCGATGGATTCACTTCCATCAACGCCATTCACTACGACGGGCTTTCGATGCACTCCGTCTGTCGAAATGATCGCAACCTGCGGCTGGTTGATGATCGGAAGTACCAGGTGACTTCCGAACGAACCGGAGTTCGACAATGTGAAAGTGCCACCACTGATGTCATCGGCCGAAAGTTGCTTCGAACGGGCACGGGCAGCGAGATCATTGATGTCACGAGCGATAGCGCGAAGGCGCTTGTCATCGGCCTCGTGGATCACGGGGGCGAGGAGTCCGGTGAAATCAAGATCGACGGCGATCGCGAGATTCACATAGTTGTGAACAATGAGTTCGCCATCGCCAACTGAAGCGTTCATATGCGGGTAGTTGCGCAGAGCATCGATCACCGCACGCGAGATGAAGGGAAGGTAGTTAAGGCCGAAACCTTCTGCGGCACGGAAGGTTTCGCGATGAGAGCGTCGGACACGTTCGACGTTTTCATAGTCAACTTCAACGATCGTGTAGGCGTGAGGCGAAACCTGTTTCGACATCACCATGTGCTCGCCGGTGCGACGCCGAATGTTGTTCAGCGGTTCAACCGTGTCACCGGTACCGGATCGAGGTGTGGGAGTTCCCCGACGCTGGCCCCCTGATTGAGCCGAAGTCGCCGCCGCCGGAGTGGCCGGCGCGACAGTCGGTGTGGCAGCGACTGGGCTCGCCGAGGCCGAAGCCGCGATTCCTGAACGAATCGCGGCTTCGACATCGGAGCGGGTGATGCGGCCATCGGGGCCGGTCCCCGGAATGCGAGCGACATCGAGTCCGTAATCGTTGATGAGCCGACGCACGATGGGTGAAAGAACCTGACCGGCGGTGGACGCAGCCGCAGCGGGCGCAGGCGCCGCCGCAGGTGCAGGAGCCGCAGCGGGCGCAGGAGCGGGCGCCGCAGCAGGAGCCGGAGCAGGAGCCGCAGCAGGAGCCGGAGCCGGAGCAGGAGCCGCAGCAGGAGCCGGCTCGGCAGCGGGAGCAGGAGCCGCAGCCGGAGCCGGCTCGGCAGCGGGAGCGGGAGCAGATGCAGATGCAGGCGCTGCAGCGGCGTCGCCGACTACGGCGATGATGGTCCCGACATCGACGGTGTCTCCCTCGGCAACACGAATTTCGGTGAGAACTCCACCGACGGGCGAGGGCACCTCGGAGTCGACCTTGTCGGTCGAGACTTCGAACAGCACCTCGTCTTCAGCAACTGAGTCACCCACCGCCTTAAACCACTTCGTGATGGTTCCTTCGGTGACTGACTCTCCGAGTTGCGGAAGTTGAATCTCTGCCATGGAATCCTCCGGGATTCAGCCGTGAAGCGAACGGCCGGTAAGCGCAAGGACGCTTTCACCGAAGAGTTCGCTCAGCGTGGGATGAGGTTGGATGAATGCGGCGACGTCGTCAACATCGGCTTCCCAGTTCACTGCGAGATAGGCCTGACCGAGTTGCTCGGTCACCCAAGGTCCGACCATGTGGACCCCGAGGAGACGACCGCCAGTTCCATCAGAACGCTTCTCGGCGATGATCTTCACCATTCCCTCGGGTTCTCCGAGGATAAGTGCCCGACCGTTGCCCGAGTACCGATGCTTACTGACGATGACGTCATAGCCAGCTTCTTTGGCCGATGCCTCGGTATGACCGACGAAACTGACCTCGGGATGGCAATAAATGCACCAGGGAACCTTCGAATAGTCGATCGGCATCGGATCCTCGCCGAGCATGTCACGGATGGCGAGCATGCCCTCGGCGAAACCGATATGCGCCAAAGCGGGTGTGGCGATGAGGTCCCCCACAGCCCACACTCCGGGCTCTCCGGTACGGCAGTGCGAGTCGACCACCACGTGTCCACGTTCGCTCACCGCAACGCCGGTGCCTTCGAGTCCGAGATTCTCCGAAAGTGGTCGGCGACCGACGGAGACAACAACCATGTCGACATCGACGGTCTCCGAGTCGCCGAACTTCACCGTGGTGCCACCACCAAACTTGAGATCGTGACCCTGAACCGAAACTCCGGTTCGAACAGTGATGTTGCGATCTTTGAACGACTTCAGAACAACTCGGGTGATGTCCTCGTCGCATCCCGGAAGAATCTGCGGGAGGGCTTCAAGGATCGTGACCTCGGTCCCGAGGTCGGACATCATCGAGGCAAATTCGCAGCCGATCGCGCCGCCGCCGATGACCACCGCGGTGGCCGGCAGCTTTCGCAGCGAAAGCAACTCATCGGAGGTCAGGACGGTGACGCCATCGATATCGAAACCCGGAATAGTGCGAGGGACTGATCCCGAGGCAAGGATCACATTGGTGCCATGCAGTTCGACATCTTCGGACGATCCTCCGGAAACCCTGACGATGTGGCCAGCATGAAGCGTGCCGATTCCGTCATACACGGTGACCTTGCGCTTCTTCAACAGACCCGTCAGTCCTCCGACAAGTCCGTCGACGACGCCTTGCTTGCGATCTTGGGTGACAGAGAAGTCGAGTTGCGGTTCGGAGGTTGTCAGTCCAAAGGCCGAGGCGCTTTCGATGGCCCGGCGCACTGACGCAGTCTCAAGGAGTTCCTTCGCAGGGATACAGCCGACGTTGAGACAGGTACCGCCGATGCGATTTTTCTCGATCAATGCGATGTTGAGTCCAGCCGACGCTCCATAGAGTGCGGCGGCGTAACCACCAGGGCCACCACCAATGATGACGACATCGAAGTTCTCGGCCAATGGGACCACCTCTATCGAGACGACGGGGAACCCGAGCCTACCGGCGATGGAGGGATGGTTTGATCACTCCGCTTACTGCTGTTGCTGATGCTGTTGGAGGAGCCGACCCGGCAATGCCGGCGGTGCGGTCTCGGCCATCGCCAATCGACGGATCTCGACGTCGGGAGTCACCATCGCCCCGGCAGCACCGGAGAAGACTCCTCGGAGAGGTTGCACATCGTCATAGTCGCGACCGTGACCAATCTTCACGTGTCGCTGCCCAACCGCTTGCTGGTTTGTGGGATCGAGAGCAAACCAGCCCCATCCCGGAAGCGCAGCCTCGAACCATGCGTGGGTCTGAACTCGCACTGGTTCGTCGTCGTTCAGTTCGGCATCGTCGAGGACGGTCTCATCACGGGTGAAGAGGTAGCCAGACACATACCGAGCGGGTATCGCTTGACTACGGCAGAACGACACCGCCAGATGGGCAAAATCCTGACAAACCCCATAGCCGTGAGCCAGCACTTCATCGACAGGTTCCCCGACTTCGGTGATCCCTTTGCGATATTCGACGCTGGTACCGACGAGACGATGCAGAGCGAGAATGCGGCTGACCACATCGGGCCCGGCGAGCCGGACTTGCTCGGCGGCGAGATCGGTAACACGTTGGCCCCAATCACAATGCGGGGTTCGCTCCAAGAACTCGGCATGGGTGTCGAGAAACTGCGGATCGGCCAATGCCTCCGGACGCGAGGCGCCGGTCGGTTGGGGCCGTGGCTTTGTTTCGACGGTGGCCTCGGCCAGCACCTCCAGCCCAACATGGGGACTGCGATGGCCAAACGTATCGACCCGAGTTCCCCAGTAGTCGATGTAGGACGCAACCTTCGTCGCCGGTGACACCGTTACTCGGTAGCGGATGAGTTCCTGATACTCATCGGCGATCGGACACGCACGAAGTTCATTTTGCGACTCGCTCACGATGTCGTCGTAAATGAATGTCGTTCGATAACGAATGTCGAGTCTCATTCGACGCCAGCTCCGGGGAAGAGTTGCAACATATGCAAATCAACATCGTGAATGTTGATGAAGTACTGCACCCCAACTGCAGTGCACACCCCTCGAATCGCGCGCTCAATGCCTATGAGTTCGCCTTCGAAATCCCCAGAGAGGAGTTCGCGGGGATCAGCGAACTCCAGTTCCGCGCGCAAGCGTCCGACAAGGCGCAGGGGTTGGCTGGGTTCATCGCCTGCACAAAGTTCGCGCAAGGAGGTTTCGGCGGAACGGATGGCGAAGAAGACACTTCGGGGGAAGGAATCAGAGAGCAGAAGAAACTCGATCACATCGGCGGGATCCATCGATCCCCGAGAGGTGCGCCGATAGGCCTCGAGCGCAGACGCGGATCGAAGAGTTCCGACCCATTCGTGGAATCCAGGCGCTTCGAGATGCACCTGACGCACTCGCAATAATCGACACGTCCATTCGGCGCGCTCGAGATTCCAGCCAAGGCGCAGAAACCTCCAACCGTCGTCGCGGGCGAGCGTTTCGCTAGCCACTCCGGCAACGGTCTGGCACTGACGACGAATGAACCCGTAGAGCTCGTGGGGTTGTTGTTCGATTTCGATCTCAAGATTCCGTGAGCGCATCGAGAGGCAGAACGAGTTGATGGCCTCCCAGCACTCGGTTGAGAGCGATTCGCGAACGGTGCGAACGTTCTCTCGTGCCGCCTCTACCGCTGAAACGATCGAGCCAGGATTCTCAGAGTCGCGGACTAGGAACTCAGAGACGTTCGCTGCTGTCACCTGGCGATCGGTCGCCGCAAACGCCTCACTAAGTCCGACCGCTTCTAGTGCGCTCAACCATGCGGCTCGCTGCTCCGCAACGTTGGCCTCGAGGAGACCGTGATAGGTGACGTCAAGCAATCTCGCCGTATCTTCGGCTCGTTCAAGGTAGCGGCCCGCCCAGAAGAGGTTTTCCGCATCGCGAGCCAGCATCAGGCCGATACCTCCGTCGAGCCCGATTCCACGTTGACCGACGAGGCCACTACGTCGGCCTCGAGTTCGTCACGCGTACGGGCGAGCACCCATGTGTCTTTCGAACCACCGCCCTGAGAGGAATTCACAACGAGCGAACCCTTCTTCATCGCCACCCGAGTGAGACCACCGGGTATGACCTCGACGACATCGCTGGTGAGAACGAAGGGGCGAAGATCGACATGGCGGCCCTCGGCATGATCGCCAATAAGCGTTGGGTGGCGCGAGAGCGAGACCACTTCCTGAGCAATCCAATTTCGCGGATCGGAGAGGATGTCGCGTCGACATTTCTCGAGATCCTGTTCCGACGCCGCTGGACCGATCGTGATGCCATAGCCGCCGGCTTCGGCGACGGGTTTGATAACGAGTTGATCGAGACGATCAAGCACCGCCGCTCTCTGATCGGGATCCCACAGCAGATAGGTCTCCACATTGGGGAGGATGGGCTCCTCCCCTGAGTAGTAACGAATGAGCTCGGGAACGTAGGCGTAGACCGCTTTGTCGTCAGCGACTCCGTTCCCAACAGCATTCACGATTGTTACCGAACCAACTCGGGCCGCGGACATGAGGCCAGGCACGCCGAGCGAAGAGTCCGCACGAAAGACAACAGGGTCGAGGAACGCGTCATCGATACGACGATAAATAACGTCGACCCGTTTCAATCCTTTCGTCGTTCGCATATAGACAACCTGATCGTCGACAACGAGATCGCGTCCTTCAACAAGTTCCACTCCCATATGCGCAGCAAGGAAAACATGTTCGAAGTACGCCGAGTTAAAAACGCCGGGGGTGAGCACCACGACCGTGGGATCATCACCGCCAGCTGCTGGAGCGACACGATTGAGCGCCCCGAGCAGAGAACGTCCGTAATGATCGACCGGTCGCACGGGGGTGTCGGTGAACATCTGTGGCAGTAGGCGCGTCATCGCAACGCGGTTCTCGACGACATAGGAGATACCGCTGGGGCTTCGCAGATTGTCTTCGAGCACGCGATAGGTGCCCTCTCCATCGCGAACGAGATCGATTCCGGCGACCAGACATCGGGCACCACGTGGCATCGGGATTCCAAATGCCTCTCGACTGAATCCATCGGAGGATGTCACCACCCACCATGGGATCACACCGTCCCGAATCGCGGCGCGCTCACCCACATACAGATCGTCAAGAAACTGATTGAGCACGGTGACGCGTTGTTCAAGCCCAGCTTCGATATGAGCCCATTCAGCGGCCGTAATCACCCTCGGCATGAGGTCCATCGGAAAAGTGCGCTCGATGCCCTCGTCCTCCCCGTAAACGGTGAAGGTGATCCCCTGATTCCGGAACGCAGCGTCACGCCGTCGCTCACGACGAGCAAGCTCCTCAGCACTGAAATAGGAGAGCCGTTTCAGCAGACCGGCATAATGGGGACGCGGCGCTCCAGTCGCCTCAAACACCTCATCGAAGAATCCTTCGGTGTCATATTCACTGAATAAATCACTCGCCACACCGGGAACTTAGGACTCTTACGCGGTCCTGTCGTCCGAAAATGGCCCGGTTTACGGTCCGTTCACGCAACCTACGAACTCCGGCAACATTCCGGCGGTTTCAACGGGTGGCGAGGAACAACTGCGCCGCCGCAGCCGAGAGAATTGCCAGCCCGCAGGCGAGCGAGAGGAGGATCAACTTCCGGGTGCTCATTGGGTGACGAGCGTACCGGGACTCGTGTCGACCCCAGAACCACCGAATTTCCGGAAGCGGGCATAGCCAGGGACCTTCCGGTGTTGCACTGCGTGCCCCCCATCACCAGGAGTCCTCGTGAAAATCGCCATCACCGGAGCAACCGGCCTCATCGGTCGTGCCCTTTCCGCTTCACTCACCGCCAACGGCCATCAGGTCGTGCCCGTTGTTCGTCGACCGAACCCATCAGCTGCTGATTCCATTCAGTGGGACCCGGCGGCAGGAACAATCGAGGCGGCAAAGTTCGAGGGCATCGATGGTGTCGTCCACCTGGCCGGAGCCGGCATCGGCGATCGTCGTTGGAGCGATGCTTATAAGCGCGAAATTCTTGAAAGCCGCACGAAGGGGACTGCACTTTTGGCTTCGACGCTTGCTGCCCTCGATACCCCTCCCAAAGTCATGGTGAGCGGTTCGGCAATCGGTTACTACGGCGACACTGGCGACAACGCCGTCGATGAAACTGCTCCCGCCGGTTCCGATTTCCTCGCCACCGTTTGCGTCGAATGGGAAGCGGCCGCACAGCCGGCGATCGATGCAGGCATCCGCGTCCCGTTCTTGCGGACCGGAATTGTCTTAACCAATGACGGCGGAGCACTGGGCAAGATGCTTCCCCTTTTCCGTATCGGTCTCGGTGGTCGCATGGGTTCGGGCAAACAGTGGTGGAGTTGGATCTCCATCGCCGATGAAATCGGTGCCATTCAATGGCTGCTCGACCACGACATCAGCGGACCGGTGAATGCCACCGCTCCAAATCCGGTAACGAATCGAGAGTTCACCAAGGCGCTTGGCGAGGCGATGCATCGACCGACCTTGGCACCAGTTCCATCATTTGGCCCCAAACTCCTCTTGGGATCTGAACTCGCCGACGCTCTCCTGTTCACCAGTGCTCGGGTGGTTCCGAACGTTCTTTCGGCGAGTGGCTTCGAGTTCACTACTCCGACCATCGAGAGCGCACTGCGCGATGTCCTCGCTGCGCGCCGCGCCGCCTGAGAGACTGATGCAATGAGCACCCCAAAGGCTGATCGTCAGATCTCAACCACTCGTGTAATCGAGGCCACGCCAAAGGACATCTTCGATGTTCTTGCCGACCCATCCAAGCACTCCATCATCGATGGCTCTGGAAGTCTCGTTGGGGCCAAGGGAAGTCCACCCCGACTCTTTCTTGGTGCCAAGTTCGGAATGAAGATGAGCTTCCACGCAACGATGCGTAACAAAGTCGTGGAGTTCAATGAAGGAAAACAGATCGGTTGGCGTCACATCGGCCAGCACATTTGGCGCTATGACCTCGAACCCGTCGATGGTGGCACCAAAGTGACTGAGACCTTCGATTGGCGACCGAGCCCACTCCCCTGGCTCCTTGAGGGTCAGAAGGTGCCCACCAAGAACCTTGCATCGATGGAAAAGACGCTCGAGCGACTCGACGCTTACGTCACCTCTGGGAACGTGCCGGAATCTTGACTCAGTGAGCACGTCCCTCGAATCGCTGCTGCCACTGGGTTGGGACACGGCATGGGCGACGTCGTTGTCGGAAACATCGCGCGGCGCTGAACCTGCTCGAGTACTGCAGCACCACGGGGTCGCTCTCGTCCTCGCCCTTCCAGGCCGAACCGAAACGATGATGTTGACGCTCCGCCTCGATCCTCAGCCGACTGTTGGTGATTGGGTTGCGGTGAAGGATGGTGAAGTGATCGCGGTTCTCCCCCGTCGATCACTTCTGCGTCGGCGAAGCGCACATGGCGATGAGGAACAGTCGCTTGCCGCAAACGTCGACGTCGTGCTTCTTGTTTGCGGCCTCGATCGACCAGTGAAAGACGGTCGGATTCGGCGCGGTACGACAATCGCCCGGGACGCCGGTGCCGAACCGGTCGTTGTCCTAACCAAGTCCGGCACGCCCGGTGCCGCCGATGCCGTTGTGGCTGCCGCAGAAGTGCGCGCCGCCAACCCCGGGATCGACGTGATCATCGCCTCGGTGAAGGAGGGCGTGGGACTTGATGAACTACGTGCCGTTATCGGGGGGAGGACCGTCACATTGCTCGGTGAATCCGGTGCGGGGAAGTCCACCATCGTCAATGAGCTCATCGGCAGCGAGGCCATGCTCGAGGGGGAGGTTCGCCAGGGAGATGCGAAGGGGCGTCACACCACTACGACACGAGAACTCCACCTCCTCGATTCCGGTGGCGTCTTGATCGACACGCCCGGCATCCGAGCGGTTGGACTTGTTGCCGATTCCGACGCCGTCGATGATGCCTTCGCCGATATCGATGAGCTCACCGACCGATGCCGTTTCGCAGACTGCCAGCATGAAGGACAACCCGGATGCGCCATCACCACGGCGCTTGCCGCCGGGGAGGTCACACTCGAACGACTTGATGCGTGGAAGGCACTACGAGAAGAGACCGACGCCGCGGCCCAACGTGCGACCGAGGCGGCCCGACGACGGACCGATCGCGATCTGACAAAAGAGTCAAAGAACGCAAAGCGTGAAGGTCGAATCCGTCGCTAGCGCGCGCCGGATTGACCTTCTTATTGCTCGATCGCTCGAACGGCCTCAGTGATTTCCGACACGGGTCGAAACGTAAGGCCGGCCGCCGCACGCCGCGCCCACCGCACGATGCCCGCACCATCGATCACAAAGACTGATCGTCGATAGAACCCGATCGGGCCAAGGATTCCGTACGACCTTGCGACGTCCCTATCGACATCAGACAACAGAGGAAACCCGAATCCGTTGTTCTGTTCCGCGAAGTCACGATGGGCTGAAACTGACTGTGGACTCAGGGCAAGCACCTGCGCTCCAACCGCGGCAAAGGCCGACATATCGTCGGTGTAGGAGCGCAGTTGGGCAGTGCACACCGGAGAGTTATCGGCGGGATAGAAGACCAGCACGACTGGAGCTCCCCGATATTCCTTGAGTGAAAACAGACGCGGTCCGGCTCCGTCACCTTCCACCCCATCGAC
>JBAXGZ010000030.1:0-26035 GCA_037139155.1 Actinomycetes bacterium
CCGCAGCGGTTGTTGCTCAGGCCGGCTCGGGAGTCCATACAAACGAAGGAACATCTCTCCACAGACGTTCGAGGTCGTAGAACGAGCGAGTCTCGTCATCGAAGACGTGGACAACGACGTCGCCGTAGTCAACGAGGACCCAGGTTCCATCGTCGAGGCCCTCAACGCGCAGGGGCTTCGGTCCGCCCGCCAGCGCGATGTCCTGCTCGATGCCCTCAGCTATCGCTCGAACCTGGCGAGAGCTAGTGCCCGAGGTAATGACGAACCAGCCCGTTATCGACAGAACATCCCCAACATCGATCAACACGGTCTGGGAATCGGTCTTCTTTGCGGCCGCGCGCGCTACTTCCAGATGAAGCTGGTACTCCGCGTCTGCGCTCACTTGCCGGCCGTCGTTGGGGCGGAGTCAGCCACAGTCGAGTTACTTGATCCCAGCGATGTGCTGCCACTCGTTGGACCAAACTCCCTGAGAAAATCTTCACCGAGAATCACTGTCATATCAGCCCCTGAATTCGATTGTTTGCTTTCGATGATCTCACCCATTGTCAGCGCGGCGCGCATCTTCTGCGCCGTTGCTTCCGAGGTTCCATCGAAATAGATGATTTGCGTGGCGTCCTGACCAAAACTCTTCGCATTACCTACGACGTCAACCTGACCACCCGCAGCGTTCAACATGATCGCTGCAGTGACACCGTTTCCAAGTTTGCCAGTGCCATCGAGGACCCTGATCCGCGGTCGGCCTCCCGGTGCCCCATCGGGGAAAGGAACGATTGCCGCTACAGCATCAAGAACCGCGTTCGGCTGTCCTATGTACATCGGGCCACCGCCGGGGAACGGGGATCCTCCCGGAACCGGAACGACCGGAAGCGACGAAACACTCAACTGCCCTCGCGCCACTGAAGCGACGAAGCGACCGATTCCAGAGGTAATCGGAGTGGGAAAGGTGACCGCTCCTGATTTCACCTTCGCCAACCACGCCTTCCAAAACAATTCCTGCCGAAGTGTCCTATTGAGTTCATTGTCCTTGGGACTCTTGCTTGTCAGGAAGGTAGCCACCTGAGCGGCCGTCAACGTAACGGTGCCCTTCGGAAACACCACAGCGTCCTTGGGGTCGCGCACCGCGTCGGGGATTGTGAACGACAGGGGCGCGTACGGACCTACAAGCGTGGCCCAATCGGCAACAGGAATGCTGATCTTTTCGTTGAAGTTGAGGTTGAGAACCTCGCCAACTCCTGAAGCCACAGATTCGAGTGCCCCGCCCTTCCAAAGTTGGGACAGCGGAATCATCCCGAAGTCCGTCGGGATCCCGAGAGCCGCAGGAATAAGAAGTACGCCACCCGATGAGTCAGAAGTAAGGGCAAAGACGACTGCTGAATCGAGGCTCCCATCAGGCGCGACGATCGCCGCGACTGCAGTCGGCGTCTTTTCGACAACCGCTTCGTATCCCGGTGCTTCGGGGTTGGTAACCCTCTTGACCAATTGTCCATCGGAGCTGTCGAGGATCACCCGCAGTCCCGCAAAAACCAATGCAGGAACGATGAGGACAATGAATGCTCCAACCACCAATGGATACCCGACTCGCCACCAGCGTGACTGGACCTTGGCTGCGCCAGAATTCGCCCGGCCATCAGAGAGTGCAGCACTTGAGCGACCCCCTTCCCCACCACGACCTGAGGAGTCGCTCGAGTCGCTGGCATGGTCTTTACGGCCCGAGGACTGCTTTGACGACGCTGCCGAATTCTGCTGCTCAACAAGAGCGGCGAAATCAACGTCATCGCCCGAGGGAGATGCACCGGACGGCGGAGGCGTAGGCGGATCGGGAGTCATGAGTCGGCCAAACCGTACAGTCCGCGCCGGGAGATCTCGTCGACCACCGCGGGGGTGACATACGGAGCAAGAGATCGACCGTCCGCAGCTCGAGATCGCACATCACTTGAGGAAACGTCGAGTCGCGGCATTGTGACGCGTTCGATCCTCCAACCCGCCGGGACCTCGGCCCGTGAATCGCCCAAGCGGTCGACAATGACCAATGTCGCCAATTCCGGAAGTTCCTCGTGACGGTGCCATGTATGCAAACTGGTTGCAGCATCGGCGCCGACGATGAGAAAAAGTTCCTCGTCCGGCTCCTCCTGGCGGAGTTCAAGGAGGGTGTCGATTGAATAGGTCGGACCGCCCCGGACGATCTCGCGATCACTGGCGGCGATCCCCTCAAGTCCTTCAGCCGCTGCCATGGTCAGAGCGAAACGGTCTGCCGCTGGGGAAAACGGGCGAGTACCCACTTTTTGCCATGGTTCATTGGCCACCACAAGGAACACTCGATCAAGATCAAGTGACGATCGAACCTCTACCGCAGCCGCGAGATGACCGATATGGGGAGGATCGAACGTGCCCCCGAGAATCCCAAGACCACTGCGTACCGGAGGCATCCGGACGAGTGTATGGTCGCCGGGCACGCCGTTTGCGGTCGGCTTCGACACCTAGGTGACCAATGTCACCCAGTGATGAGGGAACACCAGCCCCCCGAAGTGCGGTTACACCATTGTCATTTCCCCCCGATCTTCATCGTTCGGGTTTTGGGTCCGGAACGAAAACCGTCGGAGCTTCGGCATCGGCAACACTTAGGAGTCCCCCACTATGAGCGATTCAGTTGGCCAGTACCTCAACGAAATAGGGCTTGTGCCCCTTCTCACTGCCCTTGAAGAACGCGAGCTGTCTCAGACAATCGAGACGGGAATTGCTGCAGCGGCACGACTCGAGAACGGAGAGCGTTCTGCAGCATTGAAGTCCGAAGTTCGCGCTGCGGCAGTGGCGAAGGATCGCTTCATTCGCGCCAATCTCCGCCTCGTGGTGAGCGTCGCTCGCCGCTATCCGTTGCCTCCGGGTATGGAACTTCTCGACCTCATTCAAGAGGGCAACATCGGTCTCGAGCACGCTGTCGACAAATTCGACTGGCGCAAGGGCTTCAAGTTCTCGACCTACGCCACTTTCTGGATCCGTCAGGCCATCGGCCGTGCCCTCGACCAGAAGGCCAGTCTCGTGCGTCTTCCCGGGGATCGTTCAGCCGGATTGCGCGCTGCGCTTCGTCAGGTTTCCGGCGACGGCGACCAACTCGATTCGGAAAATGCGTGGCTCCATCGCCTCACCACGCCGACCTCGCTTGACCGCACGATCGGCGAAGACGACACCAACGAACTTGTCGACATTCTCCCCGATTCCCTCCCCGGTCCCGAAGAACTCGTGATCGAACAGATCGACCACGAAATGATCGCCTCGCTTCTTTCGGTGCTTGACTCGAGGGCTCGACTCGCCGTTGAGCAGCGATTCGGGCTCCACGACGGCCGTCGGAGGTCCTATCGCGAGGTTGGCGATGAACTCGGCGTCACCGCCGAGGCCGCACGTCGGCTCGTCAAACGAGCCATGGTTGCGGTTCGGGAGAACGCTCCAGACACCATTGATGCGGTCTGATCCAAGGAGTTCCCAGCGTGTTGCCAAAAATGGCTTTGCGCTGACCGCCATGTGTCAATCAACCTTGTGGCCGTGACGAGCGAATGGTCTCCATCCTCCTGGCGTTCCCGGGACGCGGTTCAGCAACCTGACTGGACCGACCCCGGTGCGCTCGACGACGTCGTGAAACGACTCGGATCAATGCCTCCGCTCGTCTTCGCCGGTGAGGCTCGCAGCCTCACGGCCGACTTGGCCAAGGTGGCGAACGGCGAAGCGTTCCTCCTGCAGGCCGGCGACTGCGCCGAATCATTCGATGCATTCAGCGCCGATGCCATCCGCGACAAGCTCAAAGTCATTCTGCAGATGGCCGTTGTACTCATGTACTCCTCTGGTGTGCCAGTGGTGAAAGTGGGCCGAATCGCTGGGCAGTTCGCGAAGCCGCGTTCAGCCGGAACCGAAACCATCGACGGGGTCGAACTTCCATCGTTCCGGGGCCACATGGTCAACAACATCGACTTCACCGCCGATGCCCGGGCTGCTGATCCCGAGAGGCTCATCACCGCCTATCAGCAATCAGCCTCCACCTTGAATCTTGTTCGCGCCTTCACCAAAGGTGGCTTTGGCGACCTTTCACGCGTCCACGCATGGAATCAGGAGTTCGTCGCCTCAAGTGCCGAGGGCCGTCGGTATGAGGAAGTCGCAGAAGGAATCGAACGGGCTCTGCAGTTCATGTCCGCATGCGGCATCACTACCGACTCAACACCCCAATTGCACACCGTCGACGTTGCGACCAGCCATGAAGCACTTATCCTCGGTTATGAGGAGGCCCTCACCCGCCAGGACTCACTCACCGGCGACTGGTACGACTGCTCGGCCCACATGCTGTGGATCGGCGAACGCACCCGACAACTCGACGGCGCTCATGTCCATTTCCTTTCAGGCGTCGGCAATCCAATCGGCTGCAAGGTCGGACCGACCATGACCGCCGAGGAACTTCTCCGACTCTGCGAGGTTCTCAACCCGAATCG
This sequence comes from Actinomycetes bacterium, assembly GCA_037139155.1. Lineage (GTDB taxonomy): Bacteria > Actinomycetota > Acidimicrobiia > Acidimicrobiales > Acidimicrobilacustridaceae > Acidimicrobilacustris. Next base: position 4,473 of record JBAXGZ010000030.1, read on the forward strand.
AATCCCGGGACGTCTAACGCTCATCACTCGCATGGGCGCCGAGCGCATCGCCGATGCTCTCCCGCCTCTGCTGGCGGCCGTGCGTGATGCGGGACATCCAGTGGCGTGGACCTGCGATCCAATGCACGGGAATACCTTCACCGCTCCCAGTGGACGCAAGACCCGCCATTTCGATGCGGTCATGGCCGAAATCGCCGGCTTCTTCTCCGCCCATCACGCCGAGGGAACCTGGCCGGGCGGTGTCCACATTGAACTCACCGGTGAGAACGTCACCGAATGCCTCGGAGGGGCCGAGGAAATCCTCGACGCCGACCTTGACACCCGCTACGAGACAATGTGCGATCCCCGACTCAATGCTCGACAGTCGCTCGATCTCGCTTTCCGCGTCGCTGAACTGCTTCGGAAAGACATAGGGCCAGAAACCTGACTCATTGGGTCGACATTCGCTTTGTCAGCGGGTAGATTCCTGACCTGTCTAGTCAGGTTTCCCGTCCCCTGACTCAGAAGGCCCCCATGTCCGAGTTCGAAATAGACGCCGAGTCCGCCGCCGACATCGCCAAATTCGAGGTGCAACTCTCCCGTTATCTGTCTGGGGAGCTCGACGAGGACGTTTTCCGCGTGTTCCGTCTCAACAATGGCGTCTACGGCCAGCGCCAGGGCGGACATAACCAGATGATCCGCATTAAGGCGCCATTCGGGACCATCACCGCAGCACAGCTTGACCGCATGGCCGATCTCTCGACCGAGTACTCGAGGGGCTGGGGTCATCTCACGACTCGCCAAGCGATTCAGTTCCATTTTGTGCAACTTGAACGCGTGCCCGATTTGCTGCGCGACATCGCGATGGTGGGTCTCACGAGTCGTGAAGCCTGTGGTGACACCGTTCGCAACATTCAAGGTTGCCACCTTGCTGGTGCGTGTCCGAAAGAAGTCCTCGACATCACTCCGTGGGCCGAAGCGGCATTTCAACACTTCCTTCGCAACCCTCTGGGACAACGGCTTCCTCGAAAGTTCAAGATCAACTTCTCTGGCTGCGCAGTTGACTGCGGCCAAGCGATGTTCAACGACGTTGGCATCATCGCGACAACCCGAATCGCCGAAGATGGTTCCTCCGAAGCGGGCTTCCGTGTCTTCATCGCTGGAGGCCTCGGAGCGAATCCGCACGCGGCGCTGGCACTCGAGCCCTTCACTCGCAAAGAGGATCTTCTCGCAACGATTGAGTCAGTCCTGCGAGTGTTCGAGCAGACCGGAAACCGTGACAACAAACTTCGTGCTCGTATGAAGTGGGTTGTCGACAATCTCGGTTTTGAAGAAGTACAACGACGCGTACTCACAATCCGTCGCTTCCTGGTTGGCTCATCATCTTGGCCAGGCGGCATCCCGATCGAAGTCATCGAACAAGGCGACGCTCCAGCCGGCATCGCCACTTCGGGTGATGTCACGGCGATGGGCCAAGGAACGCCAGTCGTTCTGCGCCGACCAGGTGCGTTCGAGCGTTGGGAAGATTCGAATGTCATTCGCGGAGCCGCCAAAGGAACAGTGTCGGCGATCGCGCACGCCCGACTCGGTGACGTGACCGCCGCCCAATTCCGCGGTCTCGCAGCGATCATTCGTGAATTCGGCGTCGATGTACGCCTCACCAATCGTCAGAACTTTGCATTGCGCAATCTCACCGAAGAACAACTCCCCATGCTCTTCGACCGACTCACCGCGCTTGACATGGCAAGCCCTTCGGCCGAATTGGTAAGCGATGTCGTTGCCTGTCCCGGCGCTGACACCTGCAATCTGGCCGTGACCCAGAGTCGCGGTCTGGCCGACGCGATCGAGTCCGCACTGCACGCCGAGGGACTTGCCGAAGTTGGTGGACTGCGAATCAATATTTCTGGCTGCACGAACTCGTGTGGACAACACCACGTCGCCGATATCGGTTTCCATGGGGCCGAACGACGAGCTCACGGAAAATCGGCACCGGGTTACACGATGCTTCTCGGTGGCTATGTCGGCGACGAGAAGATCGAATTCGGCGAACGCGCCACACGATTGCCCGCAAAAGCAGCGCCTGAAGCCGTCGTGCGTGTTGTTCGGCGTTTCAACGATGAACGCACTCCCGGCGAATCGTTCCGCGGTTGGATCGACCGCTCCGGTGGTGTGGCCACGTTGGGCAAGGAACTCAAGGAATTGGACCATTTCCCGACGCCTGAAGAAGGACCCGATTTCTTCGTCGACTACGACGAAACCGGTCCCTACACCGCGGAGATCGGTGATTCGGAGTGTGCAACATGAGTCTGACAAACCTCTCTGCACCCGAGTTCAGCGACGATGAACTCGCCGATCTGAGCCGCAATTTCGAAAACTGGTCGGCCGAGCAGATCATCGAATGGGCGGCGGAAACATTTGCTCCCCACCTTGCGCTCACCGCATCAATGACCGATGCGGTTCTGATCGACCTCGCGTCCAAGGTCTACCCGGCGATCGAAGTCGTCTTTATTGACACCGGGTACCACTTCCCCGAGACGCTCGAAACAGTCGAACGCGTGCGCCAGCATTACGGGCTCAACCTGCGAATGATGACCGTCGCACTGCAGAACGAGCCACTGTGGCGAGCTGATCCCGAGAACTGCTGCTCAGCAGTGAAGGTCGGCCAACTTGATCGGGCGCTTTCAGGCAAAGCCGCATGGATGAGTGGCCTGCGACGAGCAGAGGCCGATGCTCGAGTCACTGCACCAATTGTCGCTCGAGATCTTCGAGGTCTTATCAAGGTCAATCCGATTGCCACCTGGTCTGACGAGCAGGTTGACCAGTACATCGTCGACAACAACATCATTGTGAATCCACTGCTGCGCGAAGGCTTCACTTCGATCGGATGCCAGCCCTGCACCCAACGTCCAACCGACCCGAGTGATCCCCGCTCGGGACGATGGGCCGGACGGTCGAAGACCGAGTGTGGATTACACCTGATGTGACTCGGTCCCCGGAAGGGGATGACCGTTCTCGCTATTCGAGAATGTCGACAAACTTCTCGAGTTGCCTCAAATTGCGGCACTCATACACACCATCGGCATGGACGCCATAGTCACTGACGATCGAGTCACCGGTATCCCAGTACGCCTTCGGTTCGGGGTTCAGCCAGTAGACGTGGCGGGCCTTCTTGCGCATCTCTTTGATGACCCAAGACTGAGACGCGTGATAGTTATTCCGGGCGTCACCGAGGACAAGAACCGTGGTCTTCGGGCCGACCTCGCGTCCGTATCGCTCCCAGAACACTTCGAAGGCATGTCCGTAATCAGAGTGGCCGTCGACCCACACAACATCGGCTTCGGTGTTGACCCGATGAATCGCCACCCCGATGTCCTCAACACCTTCGAAGAAGTGTGTGACTTCATCGAGGCCATCGATGAATACGAATGAGCGAACTCGCGAAAACTGCCCAGAAATTGCGTACACCAACTGCAAGGTGAATCGAGCGAATGCTGCTACCGAACCGGAAATATCGGCGATGACAAAGATTTCGGGCTTGGATGGCCGCGGGTAGCGAAAACGTGGATCGGCCGGCACACCGCCGTAGCTAAGCGACTGTCGCACCGTGGCCCGGAAATCAAGCGGACCCTTTCGGCCGTGTCGACGCTTACGGGCGAGCCGAACGGCAAGTTTCCGAGTGAGCGGATAGATCGCTTTGCGCAGGCTTACGAGTTCCTCGCGATTGGCATGCATGAAGTCGACATCCTCAGGCAACGGCTTGCGCAAGGTCTTGGCCATGGCCTCGACGCCTCTATCAGCGACGAGACGTCGACGGATCTCGGCTTCAATCTCCTTTTTCATGCGATCGATTCGAGACTCGAATTCATCGCGCTCAAGGCGTTCTTCGAGCGAAGTGAGTGGAGTCGGGCTCTCCTGTTGCGCTTCTTCCATCAGACGTTCGAGCACGCCATCGAGGTCGAGATTGCGCAACGTCCGATAGAGGTAATAGGTGCCACCCACTGGTCGACCGGGCTCCATCCCCGCATACCGGGTTACCGCCTGACGGGCCAGTGCTCGCATCAGCGCATCGTCTCCATTGCGCATCGCTTGGAGGAGCATCTCGGCCATCTGCTCGGGGGACATGGCCTCGCCCCCTCCCCCGGACCCCGCACCACCCGTTTCGGGGTTCATGGGCATCTCATCGTCATCAGTGATCTCGGGAAGGTCGTCGCCGCCACCGAGTGAATACTCCTTACCTCGGAGCGAGAAGTACACCTCGAAGACGGTCTCGAATGCTCTCCAATGGGAGTTGTTCTTCACCAACGTGGCCGCGAGTGCGTACTTGAATGCGTCGCGGTCCTCGATGGGGATATGCGTGACTGCCTCCATGGCATCGAGATTCTCGGTGAGGCTCACCGGAAGGCCCGCGGCCCGAAGTTCAACAATGAACCCAGACAGCAGTTCGAGCATTGGTGAGGATGTCGCCTCGGGTGAGGTCATGAGGATCGTGTTCTGCCGATCACTTGGTTCGCGGAACGCCGGGCTTCTTGACGCCGCCATCACCCTGAAGTTCCTTCGACGCCTTGGCGATATCGCTCTGGTACTTCAACAGGATGTTCAACGTTTCGGTGGCCTCGGCCTCGGTGACCGATTCGACACCCAAAATCAGCAACGTTCGGGCCCAATCGAGAGTTTCAGAGACTGACGGGGACTTCTTCAGTTCGAGTTGACGAATCGAGCGCACGATTCTCGCCACCTGATCGGCGAGGCTGTCAGTAATTTCCGGAATCCTGGTGAGAACAATTTCCTTCTCACGATCAAGATCCGGATAGTCGATGTGGAGGAAGAGACAGCGCCGCTTGAGTGCCTCAGAAAGTTCACGTGTGTTGTTCGATGTGAGAAACACCATCGGGATCTGGCGTGCTTCGATCGTTCCCAGTTCAGGAATCGAGACCTGATAGTCGGAGAGGATCTCGAGCAACAGCGCTTCGGTCTCAACCTCGACACGATCGACCTCGTCGATAAGCAACACAACTGGATCTTCAGCACGAATGGCTTCGAGCAGCGGACGGGTCAGAAGAAATTCGTCGGAGAAGATGTCGGTCTCGATGTCTTCCCAGCTCGAATCAGCGTTGCGCTCGGCCTGAATGCGGAGCAACTGCTTCTTGTAGTTCCACTCGTACAAAGCCTTGGACTCGTCGAGACCCTCGTAGCACTGAAGCCGGATGAGTCGAGCACCGAGAATCTCCGCAACCGATTTCGCGAGCTGGGTTTTGCCGGTTCCGGCCGGGCCTTCCACAAGAATCGGTTTGCCGAGGCGATCGGCGAGAAACACAACTCCAGCGATTGCTTCATCGGAGAGGTAGTCGACCTCGCGAAGTCGCGTGCGAACGGCCGAGGGGCTTTCAAAGCGATAATCCATTTCCCGACGTTACCGTTCCCCCGACCACCGCTCTGCACCAAACGGAGCAGAATCTCGGCCAAGGAAAATGGTTCAACCTCGGATTTGACCCTGCCCCCGAACCACGAACTTCGCCGTGGTGAGTTGATGAAGACCCATCGGCCCGCGTGCATGGAGTTTCTGGGTCGAGATGCCGATCTCGGCTCCGAATCCGAACTCCTCACCATCGACAAACCGAGTCGAGGCATTCACTAACACCGCTGCAGCGTCAACCTCTTGGGTGAACCGATCCGCCGCCGCCAAGGACTCGGTGATGATCGCTTCTGAGTGCCCGGAAGTGAAGCGGGCGATGTGATCGATCGCCGCGTCAAGGTCGTCGACGACTCCCACGGCCAGGATGAGGTCGAGAAACTCGGTCGCCCAATCTTCATCGGTCGCGGGCAGCGCACCTGCAAGAAACTCAATCGCACGAGAGTCGGCTCGCAGCTCGACGCCGTCTAGCGCCGCCGCAGCCCGGGGAAGAAACGCTGCAGCGACGTCCTGGTGAACGAGCAGGGTTTCCGCGGCATTGCATACCGACGGACGTTGCATTTTGGCGTTCACGATCACGTTGAGCGCGATATCGAGATCAGCGTCGACATCAACATAGATGTGACAATTCCCATCTCCATCGATCACGTAGGGAACGGTTGCGTTCTCGAGAATCGAAGAAATGAGCGACGGACCACCGCGCGGAATGAGGCAGTCGATGAAGGATCGCTGCTGCATGAACTCAACGGCGGCCTCACGTGACGTGTCGGCGACAAGAAGTACCGAATCGGCAGGGAGCGACGTGCTCGAGAGAGCAGATCGGAGCACTGATTCGATCGCCAGATTTGAGTCGATCGCTCCGGACGAACCGCGAAGGAAAGCAGCGTTACCCGATTTGAGGCAGAGCCCTGCCGCGTCGGAGGTGACATTGGGTCGATTTTCGTAAATGATCGCCACGACGCCGAGGGGTACCCGAACTCGCGAGATGCGCAGCCCGTTTGGTCGGACCCAACCGTCGACGATCTCACCGATTGGATCAGCCAACGATGCAACCTGACGAAGACCGCCTGCCATCGATACAACCCGCTTTTCGTCGAGACGTAGCCGATCGACAACCGTTGAACTCACTCCTTGAGATTCAGCCCGTTCGACATCAATGGCGTTGGCACTCAAAATTGAGTCGGTCGCCGTAACGAGAAGATCAGCCGCACGCTGGAGGGCGTCATTTTTTTGCGCGGTGGATGCAGTAGCAAGGACTCGAGACGCTGCCTTGGAGCGGCGTCCTAGTTCGGCAATCGGCGTCGATGCATCGTGGGTAGTCACGGTCGAAAGGGTAGTCGGCACGATCGAAACCCTCCCACGGTCGCCTTCGACGCAATGGACCGGGAACTAGCGTTACCGAAGATGAGCAGACCCGCCGAGGACTCCGCCTCTCCGAGGACCCATAACCTCGTGCGTTCCAGCGCAGTCGTGGCCGTTGGAACCGGTTTGAGCCGTCTCACCGGTTTCCTCAGAGTCGGAGTGATGGCCTATGCGATCGGCGCGACCGCGTTAGCTGAGGCCTACAACCTGGCCAACAACACTCCGAACCTCCTTTATGACCTTGTCCTCGGAGGAATCCTCTCCGCGACTCTTGTGCCCGTGGTGGTCGCCCACACGGGCCGTGATGACGATCGGGGCATCGACGCCCTCGCAACCGTCATCACTGTCGTGCTTGTCGTCGCGACGGTCCTTGGCATAGTTCTCTCCCCCGTCATCATTCACCTCTACAACCTGACCTCGTCATCAGCCGAGGCGTCCACGCAAGCAGCGGTCGCGGTTCCCCTGCTGATGATGTTCGCGCCGCAGATCCTCTTCTACGGACTCACGAGTCTCGGTACGTCGCTTCTTAATGCACGACGATCGTTCGCGGTTCCCGCATTCGCTCCGGTACTGAACAACATCGTCGTCATCTGCCTGTTTCTGGCGCTGCCCCAACTCGCGAAAGGTGACGCTCTCACGTTCGACCAAGTTCGGAGCGATACCGGGCTACTCCTCCTTCTCGGATTCGGCACCACCGCCGGCCTTGCGGCGATGACGCTCGTTCTCTGGCCGGCGATGCGAGCCGCGGGTATTCGGCTGCACTGGAATTTTGATTTGCGCGATCCCGCCGTTCGCGAGGTCGGACGGCTCTCGGGTTGGACCCTCGGATATGTCGTGTCCAACCTCATTGCCTATGGCGTGATCCAGACCCTGGCGAACGGCGTCGATGGGGTGTCGATCTATGCCTATGCGTGGCTTTTCTTTCAGCTCCCCTACGGGCTCTGGACCGTCTCGGTGATGACGGCCTACACCCCCGAACTCTCGGCTCTCCATGCCGCTGCCGATTTCTCTGGCCTTCGTCGGCGATTCGGATCCGGGCTGCGACTCGTGCTCGTTTTGGCCTTGCCGGCAACAGTCGGAATGATCCTGCTCTCGGGACCGATCGTCCGACTCGTCCTCGATCACGGTGAGTTCACTTCATCGAATGCCGATACCACCGCCAACACGCTCATCGCTTTCCTCTGCGGCCTCCCGGCTTTCTCGGTGTTCTTGTTCGCCATGCGCGGCTTTTACGCTCAGCGCGACACACGTGTTCCGTTCTACACGAACCTGGCTGAAACTATTCTCGGCCTCACCATCGCATTTGTGCTTGTCGATCGATTCGGCGTCGTGGGTCTCGGAGCCAGTGGATCTCTCGCGTATTCACTCTTTGCGGTCGTAGCACTGGCGCTCCTCCACCGCCGAATCGGTACGTTTCTTGACCCCGCAACAATCGCCACAATCGTGAAGATCACAATCGCAACAGTGACGATGGGAATCGGAGTCTGGGTGTTGCTCGCTCTCACCGAGTTGAACGATGCACTCACCGTGATCTCCGGAGGCATCGTTGGGATCGGACTGTATGCGGCGCTGCTCTTCGCGTTGCGGGTCGATGAGGCCCGATGGGTAGTGCACCGTCTCGTTCGACGCTAGGGAAGTTCGACGCTACGGAAGTTCGACGCTACGGAAGAATGACGAGGTCGTCGGCGTGAACGACCTGTGCCGGGATCTCGGAGGGAAGATCCGCCGATGATTTTCCGGCCGCGGTTCTGAGTTGAACGGAACTCAACCGGACAAGACCCTTGGCGAAAACCTCTCCGGTGCGATCGGCAATTTCAACGGCGTCATCGCATTCGAAGTCGCCTTCGACGTCAATCACGCCCGCAGCGAGCAACGATGTACCCCCACGTTTCAATGCCGCGCGAGCTCCATCGTCGACCTTGATTGATCCGGATGAACGCAAGGCGAAGGCAATCCAGAGTTTTCGGGCGGGAAGGTCGCGCTCATGAGCGGCGACGGTCGTACCAACCCCACTCACTCCCGCGACCGCGTCGGAGAGAACATTGGTTCGATGTGCAGCAGCGATGACCGTGCGCACTCCCGACCATGCAGCGATCTTCGCGGCGGAAACTTTGGACGCCATCCCGCCACTGCCTCCAGGTGTTCCGGGACCACCAGCGATCGCGTCAAGTTGCTGATCGAACTCGACAATCTCTTCGATGAGCGATGCGTCGGGATCGAGTCGGGGATCGGCGGAAAGCAGCCCGGAAGTGTCGGTAAGAAGCACGAGAACCTCAGCATCGACAAGATGAGCCACCAACGCAGCCAGTCGATCGTTGTCACCGAAACGAATTTCGTCGTCGGCCACCGCATCGTTTTCGTTCACGATGGGAACAACACCGAGTTCGAGCAGACGATTGAGCGTGCCGCGCGCTTGGAGGTACTGACGTCGATCGACAAAGTCGAGTGGAGCAAGGAGCACCTGACCGCAAATAAGCGAGTGCTGCTCGAGTTCCTCGGTGTAGACAGCCATAAGCCGCGATTGTCCGACAGCCGAGACCGCCTGCAAGGTCCGCGCGTCACGAGGCCGCCGGTCTCCGCCGAGACCGAGAGCGGGAAGTCCAGCTCCGATCGCCCCGGAGGTCACGATCACGACCTGATGGCCCGATGCACGCACCGCCGCAACTTCAGCGCACAACTTGATGATGGCGTCGGTTCTGATGCCGCCGTCGGCATCGGTCAGTGAAGAGGTGCCGATCTTGACGACGACAACCATTACTCCTCCTCGAAGTCGAAGGTGAGGGAGCCGATGCGCACGGTGTCGCCTTCCTTGGCTCCAGCACGTGCGAGTGCCTTGTCGACGCCGATCTTCTTCAATCGCGTATGGGCAAAGTCAAGGGCTTCGAGATTGGTGAGATCAGATAAAGCAACGGCACGCTCTGCCGAACGGCCAATGACGCGGAAGGCGCCATCGTCTTCTCGTTCGATACGAACCCCCTCTGGAAGCGGGCGATGCACCACGAACCCGTCGATCTCGGGTTCGACCGAGCGTGCCCCGCGTACTTCTTCAGCCATTCGACCAACAAGGCGGGGAAGTCCCGCACCGGTAACGGCAGAGATCGTCAGATCGAGTTCGAGCCCATCACTGGTGACGGAAGGAAGCCCCGAATCGGCTGCCGCGATTCCGTCGGGCACAAGGTCGGCTCGCGACCCGATGATAATCCGGGGACGCTCGAGCAACTCTGGGCGGTAGGCCGACAGTTCGGCAAGCAACACGCGTGCCTGTTCAGCCGGACCCTCTGTAGTTGTTCCATCGAGACCACCGGCGAGATCGATCAGGAGAACGAGTACTCGTGCCCGCTCGACATGGCGGAGAAAACGGTGACCGAGACCGCGCCCATCGGCAGCACCTTCGATAAGGCCGGGGATATCGGCAACCACAAATTCGAAGTTGTCCTCAACGCGAACGACGCCGAGGTTCGGTTCGAGAGTGGTGAATGGATAGTCGGCGATCTTGGGCTTTGCCGCCGAGATTCGAGAAATGAGAGTGGACTTGCCCACATTGGGGAATCCGACCAGAGCCACATCAGCCATCAACTTCAGTTCGAGGTTGAGCCACTGCTCCTCGCCCACCTCGCCCTGTTCGGCGAACGAGGGGGCCCTGCGGATATTTGAGAGAAAACGGGCGTTGCCCTTGCCACCGCGACCTCCGGCCGCCGCCATCCATCGATCGCCGTGATGGACGAGATCGGCCAACATTTCGCCTTCGAGGTCATGGACAACGGTGCCTTCTGGGACAAAAACGATTAGGTCGTCGGCACCGGCACCGTGTTTTTTCTTCCCCTGACCATGCACACCGCTCTGAGCTCGCCGGTGCGGATGGTCTTTGAACGCCAGCAATGAAGAGATGTTGCGATCAGCCACGAGCCAGATATCGCCGCCTCGGCCACCATCGCCGCCGTCAGGTCCGCCCTTAGCCACATGGGCTTCTCGGCGGAAGGCCACGCAGCCTGCACCGCCATCGCCACCCTTGACATTCAGTTGGCACTCGTCGATGAAGCCGGACACAACGAGAGAGCCTACGGGCTGCGAGGGCACTCACCGCCGATGGCGAACGGTTGACGCGGCACTGTCGCACCCATGAGGCAGGATTCTCCTATGACCGAGCAGTTCCCCACGACCTCCCCTCCCACACGAACTGCCCGGCAGGAGGAGTGGGTCGGCACGATGCGCGGCGCCATCGCAGCCGAGGATCTCGTTCTTGCCCATCGTGATGCCCCCCCGCCCATGGTCGGAGCCCGTCCGGTTTGGCGTGCAGAACGTGAAGCCCTTGATGCCGAGATCCTCTCCAAGGGGGCGACATTGGGTCTCGGTGGCGGCACCCGTTCCATTGCTGAAGAGGCCGACGAGTTCCGCACCTGTTTCGAACGCGACCGCGATCGGATCCTCCACTCCCCCGCCTTCCGCCGTCTCGCCGGAAAAACCCAGGTCTTCGTTTTCCCTGACGATCATCAACGAACCCGTCTCACCCATGCCCTCGAGGTCGCCCAAGTGGCTACGGCGATGTCCCGTGCCCTCGGTCTTAACGTGGCCCTCACCGAGGCCATCGCTCTCGGCCACGATTGCGGCCACGGCCCGGGGGGACACGCCAGTGAAGACGCATTCGACGCCTTCATTCCCGGAGGCTTCCACCACGCCGTCTGGGGTGCCGATGTCGTGCTCAAGCCACTCAATCTCTGTGTCGAGACCCTCGACGGAATCCGCAACCATTCCTGGTCACGACCCACGCCGATGACCCCTGAAGGGGTGATCGTGAGTTGGGCCGACCGCTGTGCGTACACCGCTCACGATCTTGAAGACGCTGTCGGCGCTCATATCGTCCACCCCGCCGATCTACCAACCAATGTCACCGACATCCTTGGCCAAGACCGTCGTCAACAACTCCACACCCTGATCCATGCGGTCATCGACTGCACCACCACCACCGGCATCATCGGTATGGACACCGCCCATGCGTCGGCTCTTGCTGCTCTGCGCTCGTTCAACTACGAGCGCATCTACAACCGACCCGATTCGATCTCGCAAGGACAAGCGGTGATCGACGTTCTCACCGCACTGGTTGAACACTTCATCGCCGTACCGACTGATCTTCCGTCAACCCCCGAACTCGATCCCGTCACCGCCGCCGTCGCCCATGTTGCGGGTATGACCGACCGCTACGCGTTCGATACGGCCGAGCGCCTTCTCGACTGGCCAGCCGATCGTCGGCCGCTGGGCATCGACGCCCACGACTGAATCCGCCTGCTACCACTTGGACAGAAAAAGCCGACTGCGAGCCCTAATGGCTCGCAGTCACCACAAACTCCGACGACCAATCGCTGGAAACGTTCCTCTCAACCGAGAAACAGTTTCGGACTACCAGCCGAGTGAAATCTTTGCGTACTCGGTTCAGACCGGAAGCACGTCGACAAGCTTGCGGCCCTTGCGCGAGCCAAACTTGACCGTTCCCTCGGTAAGAGCGAACAGCGTGTCGTCTCCGCCCCGACCAACGTTCTCGCCTGGGTGGATACGAGTTCCACGCTGGCGAACGATGATGGTTCCGGCGTTGACGGCCTGACCATCGAAACGCTTGACTCCGAGGCGCTTGCTCTGGGAATCGCGTCCGTTGCGGGTTGAACCGCCACCTTTGGTCTTTGACATGGCTCAGCCCTTCTTGATGCCGGTGATCTCGATCGTCGCGTAGTGCTGACGATGACCCCAACGACGACGTTCGTTGGCCTTGTTCTTGTAGGTGAAGCCGATGACCTTGGGACCCTTGGCCGCGCCAACAACCCGAGCGGACACGCTGGCGCCAGCCAGTTGCGCGGGAGTAGCGAGGACGGTGTCACCGTCGACAACGAGCACGGGGGTGAGGGTGACTTCCTCTGCCTCGCCGAGGCGTTCGACATCAAGTCGTTGGCCTTCTTCGACGCGGTACTGCTTGCCACCTGTCTGGATCACGGCATACATAGGGGTCTAACTCTAGCCCGCCGACCGCCGATCAGGAAACCGGGCCCTGAACGGCCGCCGACACCCATCTCAGAGGAGTAATTCGGGGTCGATCCTGAGGCCCCGACCCTCGCAGTCGGGACATTGGGTGGCGAAGGACTCAAGCAGACCCTCTCCGATCCGCTTCCTCGTCATTTCCACCAGCCCAAGCTCGGAAATGTCGAAGACCTGGGTGCGGGTCTTGTCGCGAGAGAGGGCGTCACGGAAGACCTTGATGACATCGTCACGGTTGCCCTTGATCTCCATATCGATGAAATCGATGACAATGATGCCGCCGATATCTCGAAGTCGAAGCTGCTTGGCGATCTCGATCGCCGCCTCAAGGTTGTTGCGATACACGGTCTCTTCGAGGCTCTTCGATCCAACGTTCTTGCCCGTGTTCACATCGATGACGGTGAGCGCCTCAGTGTGTTCGATGATGAGTGAGCCACCCGAGGGCAGCCAAACTTTGCGGTCGAGGGCTTTGTGGACCTGCTCATGAACATGGAACCGCTCAAAGATGGAAAGCGGTTCAGTGGAGCGGTCGTACAACTCAATGCGATCGGCAAGAGCCGGTGAGATGCTCGATACATAGTCATGCACATCGTGAAAGAGCGCCGGATCGTCAATAACAACACTTCGGTAGTTATCGCTGAACTCTTCCCGAATGACCCGCACCGCCATGTCGGGCTCTCTGTACAGAAGTGCCGGAGCTTGCGTCGAATTTGCCAACGCTTCGATCTGGTCCCATTGCGAAAGAAGACGGCGAACGTCGGAGGAAATCTCCTCTGAGGTCACCCCTTCTGCCGCAGTGCGCACGATGACGCCGTGCTGCGGAGGCTTCACCTTGTCAAGGATGCTGCGAAGACGCTTCCGCTCTCCATCATCGAGTCGCTTCGAGATGCCGTAGGTCGTCGAATTGGGAATCAATACGACGAAGCGTCCCGGAAGTGAGACCTCCTGCGTAAGGCGGGCGCCCTTATGCGCGATTGGGTTCTTAGTGACCTGACAGATGATGGTTTGACGGGGCTTCAGAATTTCTTCAATACGGGCGTTCGATCCCCGCTTTTCGACATCCTCTGCGTCGAACTGCACATCACCGCGATAGAGAACCGCATTCTTCGGCGTGGCGATATCGACAAATGCTGCCTCCATACCCGGGAGAACATTTTGCACCTTGCCCAAATAAATGTTGCCGTGAATCTGCGCAACGTCATCGGCGGGGCGAGAGACGTAATGCTCGATCAGATTTCGACCTTCGAGCACTGCGATTTGAGTGGCTTCAGGTCGAACACTGACCGCCATCATGTATCGGCCTACTGGACGTCCATTCCGTTCTCGACCCTTGCGACGCTCGAGGGTCTCGTCGTCGAGATCGGGTCCGTCGCCGCCAAGGATCGCCTCGACCGGACGGGGAGCCACTGCCTTCTTCTGCTGCTGCCGTCCTTGGCCCTGCTGGCCCTGTTGCGGGCGCTGAGGGGCCTGCTGGTCATCCGATGGCTGCGCATCCTGTTGACCCTGCTTCTGGCCCTGTTGCTGACCGCCCCCGCCGCCACCACGACCACGGCCACCACGACGGCGACGGCTACCGCTGCGAGCCGTACCAGTCCCCTGCGCCTCAGCCTTGTCCTCGGTCACGGGAGTTTCGGAAGCCGGAGCGGGTCGGCTGTCGCCTATTTGGGGCTTCTTGACGAGTGCATCCGCAGCGGCCTCGGTGTCCCGAGGACGATTCTGCGACATGCGCTTCGGAAGTTCATCGGGCTGACGCTCCGGATCCGGTGCGCCCCTATCAACATCATTGGCACCATTATTGACACCATCATTGGCATCATCACTGGCACCATCGGCATCTTCGGCTGTTGACGAGGCGCCGCCCTGAGCGCCACCAGAACGATTCCGATTGCGACCACCTCGAGATCCCCGGCGGCGACGAGGACGGTTCGCTCCATCTGTGGATGAACCCTCGGCTGATCCAGATTCGGCGCTGCTCGACGGCACGCCACTTTCAGACGGCACACCACTTCCAGCAGAGCCGCCGCCTGGCGCAGAATCACTTGAACCCGCGTCGACTGCAGAAGCCGGGGCGTTCTGTGGCCGTGATGCTGGTTGTGACTCAGATGTCGATGAATTGCCGCCGTCGCCAGTGCCTCGGGCACGGGATGTCGACGAGTCGTCGTTGGGGTCGACCGTTTGGTCGGACATGGTTTCGTTCCCTTCTCATCGCACTCCCGCCTCGGCGGGGGTACGTGACGTCGCGTGGGCCGGGATCGGTTCCCGTCTCGCGCCGTCAGTGATGATCCATTGATGTGTTCTACAGACGCGCCCCTCGTTGCGGGGCGGGTCGAACGCGGCCAGAAGTTCTGATGGCCGCACGGAGCGGGGCTGGGTGGCCAGCTCGGCTTCGAGCAAAGCTCCGGATTCCGGAGCATCCGGAGGCGTGGCACCGAGGACCCGAAGGCCCAGAATGCCGGGCCGAATATCGTCGGCCACCTCCTTGCCCTTCCGCTCCCGAATGACCGGCAGCGTCGTGGCATCGAGCATGGTCTGGACCGCGGCGTTGAGATCCTCGGGACTAACCCCAGGAATTTCAATACGCCAGGTGCAGACCGTCACTGCCTCTTGAAGAGACAGTTCAGAGCGTTCAATAATCGAGACTGCCTCGACAATGACACCCGGTGGGAGAACCGGTGTGAGCCGCTCGGGCAATTCCCCTAGATCAAGTGCGAACGCCTCGGGCTCGCGCAGATCAATATCGAGGTACTCCCCCAGCGACTCATGGCCGGTGGATAGGGCCAGACCGAAATGCATCTTCGGCCGTGGCGAAAATCCTTCAGTGATCGCAACCGGAAGTTCGGCGCGGCGAAGTGCGCGCTCCCAGCACCGGGCCATATCCCGGTGGCTTGAAAACCGGATCTTGCCGGTCTTGGAGAATCGAACCCGGATGCGCATCAGGATCCTGTCTTCACTGGGGCACGACCGAGCAAGGTGACCGGAACCGAGGATCCGAGATCTTGCCCGGTGCCTTGGGAGCCCCCGGCTGGGGGCGTGGCCGACGCCACAATGTGTTCGATCGAATACCCGGTACATGCGCCGCAGTCATAACACGGCGTCCAGCGACAATCGGGGAGGCCCACCTCGGCAAGGGCATCACGCCAGTCCTGCCAAAGGAAATCCTTATGGAGCCCCGCGCTCAGATGGTCCCAGGGAAGGACTTCATGTTCGGTGCGATGACGGTAGGCGTACCAATCGGGATTGATTCCATGCGATGCCATCGCAGAAAGCCAAAGGTCAAGATCGAAGCGCTCGTTCCATTCCTGGAACGTTCCGCCTTGACGCCACACATCTTCAATGACGGCCCCGATACGACGATCGCCTCGGCTCATAATGCCCTCGACGAGTGTGGCCTTCGGGTCATGCCACTTCACCTGAACGCCGTGTGATTTGCGAGTGTCGTCGCGCAGGAGGTTGATCTTGCGGCGGAGTTCTTCGACGGTGTTCTGGCCAAACCACTGGAACGGTGTGAACGGTTTCGGAACAAAACCACCCACCGACACCGTGACCGAGGGGCTCTTGGTATGGCTTTTGCCGAGTTGCACGCAATTTCGCGCCAGTTCCGCGATGCCGAGCGTGTCTTCATCGGTCTCGGTGGGCAGTCCGGTGAGGAAATACAACTTCATTCGCCGCCAACCGTTGGCGTAGGCCGCTTCAACCGCGCTGTAGAGATCCTCTTCACGGATGAGTTTGTTGATGACCTGACGCATACGCCATGTGCCCGCTTCGGGAGCGAACGTGAGGCCTGTCCGGCGAGCACGCTGGATCTGTGTGGCAATTCCAACACCGAACGCGTCGACCCGCAGACTTGGCAATGAAACTGAGACGGGAGGGCCATCATCGGTGGACTTCACGATGTCACCGACGAGAGTTTCGATTCCGGAAAAGTCGGCGGTGGAGAGAGACGTGAGCGCTACTTCGTCGTAACCGGTGCGCCGTAGGCCTTCTTCGACCATGGTGCGTACCTGTTCGGCCGGTCGCTCGCGCACCGGACGGGTGATCATTCCCGCCTGACAGAACCGACAGCCCCTGGTGCAACCGCGGAATACCTCGACATTCAGACGATCGTGGACAACTTCAGTGATCGGAACTAACTGTGTCTTCGGGTACGGAAAGTCAGCAAGGTCAGCGACGGTCCGCTTCTCGACCCGTTCAGGTACATCGGGATAGCGCGGGGTAACCGCGACGAGATCTGCGCCTTCGTAGGTGACCTCGTACATGGATGGCACGTACACACCGACAATGTGGGACAACTCGCGCAGGACATTCTCGCGGCTGCCGTCGGTGCGACCGGAACGCTTCCACTCGCGCACGACCTCGGTGATTTCGGCGATGACCTCTTCACCATCGCCCAGCACAACCAGATCGAGGAAGTCAGCAATGGGCTCGGGGTTATAGGTGCAGTGCCCTCCGGCAAGGATCAGAGGGTGCTCGGGTCGACGATCCGCACTTCGGACCGGCACTCCAGCCAGATCGACCATGTTCAAGAGGTTGGTATAGGTCAGTTCCGCCGAGAGGTTGAACCCGATCAGGTCGAACAGCGCTGCCGGTCGGTGGCTGTCGATGGAGAACAACGGGATGTTGCGCTCTCGGAGCATTCCCTCAAGATCGGACCACGGCGCGTAGGCACGCTCGGCGACCGCGTCAAGGCGTTCATTGAGGATTTCGTAAAGAATCTGGAGGCCCTGATTGGGCAATCCGATCTCATAGGTGTCGGGGTATGACAACAACCACGCCACCTTTTCGGGGGCATGGTGGGGAGAGCGAGCTCCGTCCTCGAGACCGATGTAGCGAGCAGGCTTCGCGACTTTGGTCAGGAGGGGCTCCAACTGGGGCCACACATCTGTCATGACCGGTAGATGCTACCGGGACTGCCCCGCACTACTGGAACCGGCGCATGTGAACGTTCAAGACGAGGCCCAGGGCCGCAAGGGCGGTGATGGTTGAGGAGCCCCCAGCGCTGATCAGCAGCAGGGGGATTCCCGTCACCGGCATGATGCCCATAGCCATGCCCACATTCTCGAAGGCGGAAAACGCAAACATCGCCAGGACTCCGACACATACGTAGGTTCCAAAAGAATCCTTGGCGACCTGTGCCGTCCGCCAGATCCGGTAACACAGAAGTCCGTACAGCAGGAGCACGAGAGAGGACCCGATGAAGCCGAACTGCTCGGCGACCGCGGTGAAGATGAAATCGGTCTCCTGTTCCGGAACGAAGCCAAGTTTCGTTTGTGGTCCGTCGAACAACCCCTGGCCCGAGATCCGACCGTTGGCAATTGCCTGCTGGCTCTGCTCAATGTTGTAGAGCGCTTTGTTGGACTTGTCGGCTGGGTTGACGAAGGCGGTCAAGCGGTTTCGTTGGTACTCCGCCAAAACTGGAGAGTTGAGTGCACCGACAACACCGATTACGCCGACCAACGTCAGGACCACGATGTATTTGGTCGGCAGCCCTCCGACCAGAAGGATCGCCATCGCAATGACCACAAGGATCAATGTGAGTCCCAGATCGGGCTGCAGCATGATGAGCGCCATCGGAACTGCCGCCGTTCCGAGAAGAGCAAGAAGACGGCGCACGTCGATATCGCCCCGGAACTCCGAGAGGAGAAACGACAGGACGCCGATCAAAGAAAGCTTGGCGAATTCCGCGGGCTGCAACTGGAATGGACCAAGAGCGAACCACGATTGGGCGCCATTGGACTGACTTCCAAGAGGCGAGACGACCAAGACCAGCATCGCTGTTGTCACTCCGTAGAACGCCCACGCCCAATCATGGAGTTTGCGGTAGTCCACCGCCGCGAAGACAACCAGTACTCCCGCGCCGATGACCATAAACATCGACTGCTTGATCAGATAGGACTTTGAGAACACAGGACCCGGCCCCCGGGTCGAGCTGTACACCGAGACGACTCCGACGATGCACAGGATGATGGTGCAGCCAATAAGAACGGGATCGACATGACGGAGAGGAGCCGATGGGTCGCGCCGGCTCATGCGTGAGTCACGCGTGGAAATCGAGTGCTGCAGCATCAGTCCCTCGTTCCTGTCGTCGCTGCTCCCGCGTCGGTCAACGTCTGGTTGGCAAGGATCTCATAAACACGACGAGTGACCTCGCCCGCCGCCTCGGCCCCAAAGCCTGACTCCTCCATTACCGCGGTGACGACCCATCTCGGAGCATTTGCTGGACCGTAGGAAGCGAACAGTGACGTGTCCGCCTTTCCGTCTACCTGCGCCGTACCGGTCTTCCCGACAATCGGGAACGCACGTTGATCAAAGGTCACGAATGCCGATGACGCAGTTCCTGCCCCGGACGTAACTCCCTCGAGGCCAGAGATAATCGGACCGCGTACATCAGCCGGCAGCGTGACTGTCCCCGTGACCAGCGGGTCAACGACTCGAAGTACATCATCGGGATTCGAGAGGTTCGCGTTCGGGGTGAGGACCTTCCACAAAATTTGCGGCTGATACACGGTGCCCCCGTTAGCCAACGTCGCGTAGGCGCGCGCAAGTTGGAGCGGCGTTACGACGATCACGTTCTGACCTACGGCCAACTGAACATTGTCACCGGTGTACCAATCACCATTCGGATAAGCAGTGGGATACTTAGTGTGCAGTGCTTTCTTCTCGGCTTTGGTGAGCACGTAGCCCGCCGACTCATTCGGGAGATCGATACCGGTCTTCTTGTCGAACCCAAAGGCTGTCGCAGAATCCTGGATAAGTGTCGAGCCGTCCATACGATCGCCAAGCCAATAAAAATAGACATCCGAAGACACCGTGAGTGCTCGGACGAGATTGATCGTTCCGTTCTTCTGCTTGCCCGCGTTCTGGAAGGTCTGCTCGGGATTACCGACCGTGTACACACCGTCGTCGTAGATCGAGGAATTCGCGTCGATCAGTCCGTTACTCAGTGCGGCCGCCGCCGTTACAAGTTTGAAGGTTGATCCCGGCGCGTACTGGCCAGTAATCGAACGATCAATAAGTGCGCTGGCGCCATTGACATTCTGAAGTTGCTCGTACCTCTCCTGGGAAAGTCCGTTGGCGAACTCCTGGGGGTCATAGGAGGGTGCCGTCGCGAGGGCAACAACTCCACCAGTCTGGGGATCGAGGACAACAACCGAACCCGCCGGTGCGGCACGAATCGCACCGTCGCGCTGCGGAGTACCCCTCAGGACCGCCAAACGATCGACGAGAGACTGCTCCGCTCGTATCTGAACGTCGATATCGATATGCAACTGGATGTCGTTGCCCGATTTTGGCGGTTGATAGGACTCGGTTCCGACGGGACGATTCCGATAATCCACCTGCACCCGCTCAATACCCGGCGTGCCTCGCAGTTCCGTTTCGTAGACCTTCTCAACACCAGCGAGACCGACGATTGAGTCGGCCTGATACTCCTTAACGACACCATCGGGATCGGTGCCGGGCTCTAGAGACTTCAACGATTCGGCAGTGATGCGACCGGTGTACCCGAGGATGTTTGCCGCAGCGGTTCCGTAGGGATACACCCGAACGGTCTTGCGTTCGAAACTGACCGAAGGAAAGTCCTCTGCGTATTCAGAGAGATGATGAATAACTTCTTCGGTGACATCTGTCGCGATGGAAACCAACCCCAACTGATCAGCACGTTTATCCGCCAGACGCTTCTCAATTGTCGAAATCTTTATCGGCACTCCGTTTGCCGTCAGCACGTCGGCGAGGCGGGCGATGAGGTCATTGCGATCGGCGACCTTGCTGAGTTGATTGCGATCGATCGACACAATCAGAGAGGTTCGGTTGTCGACAATGACGCGGCCCTTTGCGTCGAAGATCCTTCCGCGAGGAGCCTCGGTTGCGATCGTGCGAGTGCGATTGACCGAGGCTTGAACCGCCAATGCCGGAGCCTCCATCACTTGCAGATACCAGAGGCGCGCAAACAGAGCGACGAAGCACCCGATGACAATCACCCCGAGGAGGCTCATGCGCAGACGCGGAGAGGTGGTATCCATAAATCAGGGCTTCAGTTCCGAGCGCAAGCAGGTCAGAAGGGCAGTCATGGCTCCCCCAGTCCAGCAGATGGAACCCGTCAACGGACCGCAGCCCGCAAGCGCAGATCGTCCGGATCGGCCCAACGACAGACTCTGACCATGGGGAGAACCAGTATCGAGGAGGTGATCCCCACGATGGCCATGATGGTGATGGTGTGCAACGACAACATGTCTGGACGTCCCAGAAGCGATCCGGAGAGTGCAAAAATTACGACGCCAGCGGCACTAGCGATGAATGCGATCACCATCGTGAGCCATCGGGCGGAATGGACGGTAGCGAACTCGAGGAGACCCGCGACTACACCGGCGACAAGTCCAGCAATCGCTCCCAACCCGAACGGGGTGACCACCATCAGGTCGAGACAAAGTCCGGCAACAAAGCCCACGACGGCGCCTCGTTCGGCACCGGCATTCATTCCGGCAGCAATAGCCACCACGAGAAACAGATCAGCGCTCACCCCAGCAATCCGAAACTGGGTCACCAGCGTGTACTGCAAGAACGCCGCTGAAGCGATTACCAGCCCATAACGGATAATTGATCGGCTCACGACTCAGCCCACCGGTTTCCAAAGTACGACGTCGGCGTAGACGAGATCATTCAGGTTTGCGAACATAGTGATGTCAACAGTGGATTCCAGTGCCGCTTCATTGGTCCGAACTGCGGTGAGAGTCCCAATGGGCAGATTCGGAGGGAACGGAGATCCGGCGAGACCGCTCGTCGCCGCAATCGCGCC
>JBAXGZ010000031.1:0-24363 GCA_037139155.1 Actinomycetes bacterium
ATCGGCATCGGCATCGGCATCGAGTTCAACCGACGCAACGAACGGCTCGACCTCGGGGGCCTGAATCGGCGCGCCGGTCGAATCGGCGAGTCGGTCGACGAAGGGATCGATGTCGGCACTCGGGTCAGAGGAATTCACCGGCGTGGTTGATGACTCGTCGTCGACGAGCGCAGCTTCCTCTTCGCCCTCTTGACGCAATCGAGCGAAGACGTCCGCAGCTTTTCCACTCGAAGTACGCACGACGCGCACCGATGAGGAGTGACGGCCTTCACGCGGCTCAGATATACGAGTTTCGGCTTCGGGCGGAGGCGAGGGTTCGTCTTCGGAACCGGGAGTTGCGTCGAGAGGTGGCCCGCTGCCCTCATCGGCCGCATCCTCAACGAGTTCGACAATGGGTTCGGGAACTGGTTCAACGTCGACCGTTTCCTGCACTGGCGGCACAACGGTGAGTTTCGGGACCGGCGGCTTCGGTTCCGCCGGTGTCTCGACGTTGCGCGCCTCGGCGGCTGGGAAAACATCAATCGTCGGTTCGCCGAGATCCTCGGCAGTGACGATTGGGGTAACGGTGGCTTCAAAGTCGGCGTCGGCGCCGGGGAGTATCGCCACTTCTGCAGCCAGGCGAGCTTCGGGCAATGCAATCTGGAGTTCTTCGGTCGCCACGGCCAATGTGTCGCGCACCACGTCGTACGCAGCGACCAAACGATCACGGCCCGCCTGCAACTGTTCAATTTGCTGACGCATGGCCTGACGACGACGCGCAAGGTCATCGAGCATGCGCTGACGAACCTGCTGCGCCTCGATGATCATCTCGCGACCCTGCTGCTTGCTGGCTTCGATGATGGCGGCGGCCTCGGCTTCGGCATTGCTCCGCCGATTCTCGGACTGCTCTCGGACTTCTGCAGCCATGGCCTCGGCTTCTTCGGTACGAAGCGTCACGAGGGACTCGGCCTCTTCACGTAACCGGAGTGATTCTTCACGCGCATCACGCAGGAGTCGGGCAACGTTCTCTTCAGCCTTCGCCCTGATTTCCGCGGCGGCGGACTGCGCGGCATCAAGCACCCGGGTGGTTTCCTCGCCAAGGAGTTTGGTGAGGTTGAACGGATCGATCGGGTCGTGCTCGGCGCTTTGCTTCCGAGCCTGCTCAATTTGCCGCTCGAGATCGGCCACCCGCCCTTGCGAGTTCTTCAGTTGATTCGAGAGTTGGAGCAAGTACCGCTGAACCTCAACGGGATCAGCACCCCGCTTCACGGTCGCGAAAGTTTTGTCGAGAATGCGGTCGGGATCGATCGGCCCGGACGAGTCGGTTGCCATCGCCGTCAAGGGTACCGACGAAATCTGCCCGCGGCGGTGATACCGCGACGGCACACAGGTCCGATCGCTTTCGCTCAGTCGACGCTGTTCTCGCTCACCATCTGAGGCAACACTGCATTTCCTCCGCCGACACTGGTCAGAATCGCGAGGGCCTCATCAAGCGTGTCGACCGGCTCGACCCGCAGGTTCCCGGCGTATTTGCGCGCCTCATCGATTTCACTCGCGGGCACAAACATGAGATCGACGCCGGCGCGTCGTGAGGCCATCACCTTTTGATGAATTCCTCCAATCGGGCCAACGGTGCCATCAAGCCCCATCGTTCCGGTAGCCGAAATGGTCAGTCCCCCGGTGAGACTGCCGGGAGTCATCACATCAAGAATTCCCAACGTGAAGGCGAGACCGGCCGACGGACCTCCGACCCGACCCGAGTTGATCGTGATCTGCACGGGGAAATTGAATGAGAGATCCCGGGTGAAGGTCGAGACACCGAGGAATCCCTTCGTGGCGTCGCTTTCACGGGCCCCCAATACCACCGTGACTTCTCGGGCCGGTCTGGCGTCGGAACGAGTTGGATCGAACGGTTCAACGGTAAAGGTGACTGACGAACTAGGTCGAGACGAACTGACGATGTCGATGAGTTGTTGACTGAATGAGATCGCTCTACCGTTCACACCGGTGATCACGTCGCCGGGCACGAGCAGCCCAGTCGATGGTCCACCCTCAGCAACTGTCGCGATGACTGCGCCGCTGCCCGTTGTCTTGATTGTGTAGCCCAGCCGCGTGAGCGCTTGATACTGCGCGGCATCCTTCGAGTCCGTCATCATCCGGATGTTGAGTTCACGATTTTCATCGGGCGTCTGCTTGCCAAGAATCTTCTCCTCTGGCGTGAGTTCGAGATCGGGATTCACCCATGCCGCCAAGGCCTCGATCGGTGTTGCTTGTCGGAGCGAAACAGTGAGGAAGTCCACGGCGCCATTGTTCTCGTAGGTCTCAGCTCCACTCACCGAAATAAGACCTTCGGTCGGTCGCGATGATCCAGGAGACAACACGTAATACGGAAGTCGGATGACTAGGCCAAGGACGACCACCACAATTACGAAAACACAACCAACGCCAGTGAGCCAGCGGCGACGGCGACTCCAACGTGGAACTTCGGTGACCGAGTCGGGAATGTCGGGTGTGCCGGGAATCTCGGGAGTGCCGGGCACGGTGGGTGCGCTCGTGAGGGCGAACTCGGATTCCTCTTCGTTGTGCTCGACCACGAGGCTCCTGAAACGATGCGGGCTGATCTCCGGCGGAGGGATCCGCTCCTTCGATCAGCCTGCCACGCTCGGGGCGATGAACCGGCGCGCCCGCCGATGGAGTGCGAGGATGAACACAGTGACCACGAAAAACCAATGGCAGCCGATCTACGGCGACGACATCGGACCGACCACCCCACAACGCATCCGCGCTGGGGTGGTCTTAGGTGTTGTCCTAATTGTTCTCGGCGTCGCCTTCGCCGCCGGCCTCGTGCTCTCGGTGGTCGCGTTCTTTGGTCTCGTTAGCGCTGCAGCCGGCTGACGATGACTGGACGGAACCTCGACGAAACTGTCGAAAGGCGCCGACGCGCGGCAATTGCCGGTCACACCGGAGATGAAGACGGCGCCCGGGAGTTACTCGGAGACCTCGACGCGAACGTGCGAGCGACTGCATTGGGCGCCCTCAACCGACTCGGTTGCCTCAGCAGCCAGGACCTTCTCACCGCGTCAGTCGATCCTGACCCAATCGTCCGTCGCCGAGCGTGCACCGAGGCAACCTCGTGGAACGGCGCGGTCGGCGATCCACTCGATCCCGAGATCGCCGCGAGTCTCGCGTCTCTGCTCGATGATCTCGACGATTCGGTTGTCGAGATCGCAGCATGGGCATGCGGCGAACGACCACCAGCAACCCCGAGCACGATTCATCGTCTCAGCGTGATCGCAACCTCGCACGAGGATGCGCTTTGCCGAGAAGCCGCCGTCGCCGCTCTCGGGGCCCTCGGTGACCCACTCGGGTTACCCGCCATCCTTGAGGCAACCGAGGACAAAGCAACAGTTCGGCGGCGGGCAATCATTGCGCTCGCCCCATTTGACGGGCCAGAAGTAGACACTGCTCTCGAACGCGCACGCGACGACCGAGATTGGCAAGTGAGACAGGCTGCCGAAGACCTCAGTCCATGAACATGACTTTGAGTGCGTCGAAGGACTCGACACAGTGACCAGCTCCGAGAACAACTGATTCGAGCGGCGCTTCTACAAGATGCACAGGAACTTGGGTCTCGGATTCGATGCGTAGGTCGAGTCCTCGCAACATGCCTCCACCGCCGACAAGGTAAATCCCCTGCTCAATGAGATCTTGGGCCAATTCCGGCGGGGCTTGGCCGAGACATGCGATAACTGCGTCGACCATTGCCGACACGGGCTCGTCGATCGCTTCGCGAACTTCCTCGGCGGTGAGCACGACTGTTTTCGGAAGGCCACTCATCAGTTCGCGTCCGCGCACTTCAGCAGCGAACTCGTTCTCGGTCGGCCATGCCGATCCGATCGTGACTTTGATTTCCTCGGCGGTGCGTTCGCCAATCGCAATGCCGTACTCGCGACGAATGTAGGTCTGGATGGCCGCGTCGATGTCGAAACTCCCGACGCGAACTGCCTCGAGCGCAACGACGCCGCCGAGCGAAATAAGCGCGACCTCGGAGGTTCCGCCGCCGATGTCGATCACCATGTTGCCCAACGGTTCATTGATGGGAAGACCGGAACCGATTGCGGCGGCCATCGGTTGTTCGATCAAGTGCGCTTCGGCGGCACCAGCACGACGAGCCGCTTCGGTCACGGCTCGTTGCTCAACTGCTGTAATGGCCGACGGCACGCAGATCACTACTCGCGGACGGTTGAACCGATTGACACCGACGCGCTGCAGAAGAAGGCGGATCATCCGCTGGGTGACTTCGAAGTCGGTAATGGCACCCTTACGCAGCGGTCGAACAGCGACGATGTAACTCGGGGTACGACCGATCATCTGCCACGCTTCGTGGCCCATGGCCAGAACATCTTGCGTGCGACTGTTCAGAGCGATCACGGAGGGTTCGTTAAGCACAATGCCTTCACCGCGCACGTACACAAGGGTGTTCGCTGTTCCGAGGTCGATCGCGATGTCCCGTGCCATGTCAACGACCGCCCATGCGGCGCTTGTCGGCGTCCTGCACTCCACGCACCGGACGCGGTGGTGACGACGGGACCGGAGGCGTACTTAATGCGTCCATCTCGCGTTGGAAATCGTCAACGCTCGACATGAAGTGTGTGGGCTTTCGATGCCTTAGCCACACGATGAGCGAACCCACGAGGCTCACTACCACTGCGATTAAGAGGAACCCGACTCCGCTGCTCATGCCAAGACCCCGTGGCCGTCGGCCGCGGCGGTCGCCTTCGGGTCAGTATCGAGATCGGTGATGTGCTGTGCGGATCGAGCCCACTGCGAACCACCATCGAAGAATTCCTTCTTCCAGATGGGGACCGAAGACTTCAGTGTGTCGATCGCAAACTCGCAGGCTTCGAACGCTGAACCACGATGAGGAGTTGAGACTGCGACGACAACCGAGGACTCGCTCAGAAGGACTCTGCCCTCTCGATGCCAAATCACGATGCGACCAATATCTGGCCAACGGCTTCGTGCATCGGTGGCGAGCAATTGGAGCCGAGGAACGACCTGCTCGGCCCATGCCTCGTAATCGATATGGGTAACGCCGGCCGAACCATCAGCATGATCACGAACCAGACCGCTGAAGACGACAACTGCTCCGCAATTGGGCAGGGCGACCCAGTCCGACGCGAGGCCGACATCGAGCGATCGGTCGGTTAGAGCGATCCAATCCTCATCGGCTGGTGGTTGCAGAGTCACGGTTCCCCATCGTAGTGGGGGCCGCGGCCAACTCCGAGAGAGCCACAACTACATTCACCCCATGCCGTTCCCCGATGAACCGGATGATGATGCCGGATTCATCTCTCCACTCCCTCAGGACGACCGTCTGTGGCGCCATCCGTCAGAGATGGCGGGCCCGAACGCGGCGCTGCCATCGGTAAGGCGGCGTCGGTCGCCAGCCACCGGGCTCCTTGCCCTCCTCGTCATCGGGGCGGTCGCCGCGGTAACGGCGACAGCGGCAATCGGAAGAATTGATCCAGGCCGCGCAGCAGACAGCGATCAGTTCGCTGCAGTGGGACCGGCGGCTTCTGCGCTAACGGCCTCGACCCTCGCGGCTCTTGCCCCCACCCTCGTGCAGATCACCATCGACGGCCCTACCGACTCCAAGGTCGTCACCGGACTGCTGATCAGATCCGATGGACACATCATCACCGCCGCCGATCCACTTGAAGGGGCGCGTTCACTCACGGTGACGACCTCCGACGGAACGGCCTTCAACGCGATAGTCATCGGGAGAGATACAACCGACGACTTGGCCGTCATCGACATCGAAGCCGCGGGGCTACCCACTCCGAGTTTCGGAGACATCAGTTCGATTACTCAGGGTGAAACCGTGTACGTCGTCAGTCGCAATGGCAACGACAGTCGCGCCTGGGTCGCGCCCGCGAGATTCCAATCAGCCGGCATGCGACTCAACGCGCCCGATGGAACCTCGATGTACGACATGATTGGCTCCACTCTCGACACACCGCCTCCAACAGCATCAGCGGTTCTGTGCACTGGACGGGGAGAGGTCATCGGCATTCTCACCTCACGAACCGCAGCGACAACGCGGTCCCTCGCTTTCTCAGCCGCGCCCTCGACCCTCGCCCTTCCCACCTCACATACTGCGTTCGCACATTCGATGACATGGACGAACCATGTCGCCGACGACCTCATCACCTCGGGAGTCGTGCATCACACATGGCTCGGAGTGATGAGTAGCGATGCTCCCGCGGGAGGCGCATCAATCGAATCAGTCATCCCCGATGGTCCCGCCGCACGCGCGGGACTTCTTGCGGGAGATCGAATCACCTCACTCGGAGGCAGGACCATCTCAAGCAGTTCGGATCTGCTTGTCGCTCTTCGTCATTTCTCGCCCGAGGAGTTAGTGAAAATCACCGTCGTTCGAGGCGATCGTTCCACTACAGCGACGGTCACGCTCAGCGATCGGACCTGAGCCTCTGACGGATCAGCAAGAACGCCCCCAACGCCGAGGTCAGCACGACAGCGCCTACCGCCCCAAGGGCCATTTGCTGACGATGACGGGGGGTCAGCCTCGACCAGAGACCCCCGCGATCAGCATCGACATAGGCCTCTTCGTTCGTGAACGTGGGTTCCCAGCCGAGGGATCGGATGCGTTCGTTATCGACCACCCATGGTCCCGATGACGCGAGAAGCGCATCGGGGTCGGCCGGTGCAACTCCGAAGTACTTCCCGATCCGAGCCAAAACGTAGGCAAACGGTTTCGAGATGCGCACCCGCGCGGTCGGACCCTTCAGCGCACGCACTTCATCAACACTGAGCCAGCCGTCGGGGGCAACATTGATCGGACCATCCACTCGTGATCGACATACAACAAGAAGTGCGGTCGTCAGATCATCAAGATGAACAAACTGCACCGGAGCAACCGCTCCGCTCAATTGAAGACCCGCGGTCGCCCATGACGAACGTGCCAGCCATTTCTCGTTCTCTGGCCCCACCACGATGCACGGTCGAACCATCGCACACGTCGCGCCGCGCGCTCTTGACCAGGTTCGGCACAAGCGCTCAAGTTCTGCGCGCTCAACGGCCGCGTCAATCGCCGAATTCGGCCGGACCGGTGCATACTCGGTCAGCGGAATTGGGTTATCGGCTCGTGCGCCGTAGACGAGGCCCGACGAGAGCACAACGGTGGTGCGTACGGCTCCGACTCTCGTGAGCGACGCGAGAAAGGCACGTGTGGCAATGACGTCGATATGTGCGCCACCAGTGCCGTCGATGTCGAGACCGGAGCGCGGTCCCACGACGAACAAGCGAGTTGCGCCGGCAACGAGTGGAGCAACCCGTGAATCGTCGAGAGCGAAGGGGGCGATCACCAGTTCGGCTCCACCCGACGGCACCGCGAAACTTCGTGAATCGAGTTGCGCTCCGACTGCAATTACCCGATCCACGCCCGGCTCGCCGAGCGCGGCAGTCACCACACGTCGCCCGATCGGCAGATCGGCACCGGTGACCACCACGTTCTCTCCCACACCGCAATCATGGCGCGTTCTCCACACCACCTGTCCGGGCACTCCATCATGTGTGGGCCTGAGACCTCACGACGTCCGGCCGGGCCTAGCCTGCAACGGTGAACGATCTTCCCCCGGACCCCTTCGGCGACGATGAACTCCAACCTGGCTCAGGCGATTCGGGGGGTTCACCGCTCGGCGGAATGCCCCTCTTCGGCGATTTGGCGAAATTGTTCGCCCAGCAAGGGCCCATCGGTTGGGACGCCGCCCGACAACTTGCGCTTTCCATCGCCACCGATGGCGGCGAGGAACGAAACGTTGATCCCCTTGAGCGCATTCGCCTTGAACAACTCGTGCGCGTTGCTGAACTCCACGTTGCAAATGCCACCGGCCTCCCCACCAGTTTCGGAGGCACGGGCGTGTCGATCATGCCTGTCACTCGCGGACAGTGGGCGACCACAACGCTCGATGCCTGGCGACCACTTTTCGAACGACTCGCCGGATCGCTGACTCCCCCGCAACCCTCGGAGCCCAACCCTTCAGATCCGCTCGGATTCATGGCGCCGCTCATGGCGATGATGGGTCCGATGATGCTCGGGATGACCGCCGGTTCCATGATCGGTCATCTCTCGCGTCGGTCATTCGGCCAATACGACCTGCCGGTCCCACGGCGCCCCAGCGATGAGTTGATGGTCATACCGGCGAACTTCGAAAGGTTCGCGTCCGAGTGGAGTATCCCCGCCGACGACCTCCGCCTTTGGGTATGTGCGCAGGAGATCGCCGTGCACTCCGTCCTTCGGATTCCCCATGTTCGATCAACAGTCGACGAATTTCTCAGCGCCTATGCCGCCGGATTCGAGCCCGACCCGAATGCGTTGGAAGACCGACTGGGTTCGCTCGAACTCGACATGTCCGATCCTTCGGCAGTGATGGGCATGCAGTCGATGTTCAGCGATCCCGAGGTGGTGCTCGGTGCGATCCAATCGCAAGCCCAGCGAGACATGCTTCCGAAATTTGAAGCACTCATCGCGGCGATCGTCGGCTACGTCGACCACATCGTCGACACCGTCGGCACTGCCTTGCTGTCGAACACCACGATGATTTCCGAGGCAGTACGCAGACGCCGCGTCGAAGCTGACGATTCCGATCGCTTCGTTGAACGGTTGTTTGGACTTGAACTCACACAGAGCACCTACGACAGAGGTGCCGCGTTCGTCGCCGGAATCATCGAGCGCGAAGGAACTGAGACGCTCGTGCGGCTCTGGGAATCAGAACGGACACTGCCCACACCTTCAGAAATCGAGGCCCCCGGCCTGTGGCTTGCCCGAATCGAACTTCCTGACTGACACCGCGCCCGCTCGTTATCCGAGCGGAGGGGGTCCATCGGGAATCTCAGGATCGTCCCAAGCATCAGGTCCGAAAAGGAATCCGGAGCGCTGACCCTGCTCAACGCGAGGATCTTCTTTGGGAAGAGGAATGTCGAGGCTGGCCGACGGTTCCGGCAACGATTCAGTGACTGCATTCGTCGTCACCACAGGGGGCCGACGCATCCATCGGCGTGCGGCATCGTGGGGAGCGATAGCAAATTCAGAAATGGTCGGGTCGGTGGCATCGATCGACTTGGGCCAAGCCGAGGGGGTTTCGGGGCCAGCAAAACCGCGATCGACGATACGGGTGGGGTCAGTGTCGTCTCGCCCTGCGGGGTGACGACCGTCGATCTCGACAGGACGACGACGAAGTCCCTTGCGAGCCACGGGCACCCGACCAGCTCGAACATTGCGCAGACCCACTAAGTAAAACGCAACCGCAATCGAGGCGGAGATCGAGATGAGACCGAAGCCGAGCGGGGCCGGAATGGGGAGAACGATCGGCAGCAGTGCTCCGATTACCCAGATCAACTGAAATCTGGTTTCGAACTTGGCGAATGACCGACCTCGGTTTGCATCAGGCGCATCGCGCTGCACGATCGAATCAAATGCCTGTTTGGCCGAGCAACTGGTGACACCCAGCATCATTGAGAGGAGTGCAGCGCCTGCGAGTCCACCGATGAACGCAGTAACCAACCCGGCCACGCTCGTGACGAGAAGACTGCCCACCAAAATTCGTTCCTCGGTAATGACGCGACGAAGACGCGGAACGATTAACGATCCAATAAAGAATCCGAGTTGCGCCGTGGCCGCCACCAAACCCAGTTCCCAAAGTGGCGACCCAGCATTCTTGAAGTCGAACGCCAGCATGAATGAAAGAAAACCAACCATTCCACGAATGAGGCTCATGGCGACCGAGGCATGCCGAATCCCGGCGCTTCGAAGTTCTGCTCGTTCTGCTTCACCCTCGGGCTCAGCCGCCACCTTTGTGGGCGGAAGCTGAAGTGCAAGGATCGTGCCGACGGCAAAAACCACTGCGCCTAACGCCACCGTTGCTCTGCCGCCTCCGATTGCGTAAAGGATCCCGCCAGGTATCGCGGCAATGACGACAGCAATCGAGGAAAGCGTCGTGAGCTTCGAATTGGCCTGGACTAGCTCCTCATCGCTATGCACCGTGCTGGGGATCACTGCACTTTTCGAAATCGAATAGATCTTCTGCATGATGAGCATGCCGAAGGCTTCGGGGTAGAACAGAAGGCTGTTCATATGGCGGACAACGAAGAACGCCAACACAGCGCGCAACAACATCGATCCAACGATGATCCACCGTCGCCCACCGCGAATGCGATCGATGGCCGGGCCGATCAGCGGCGCTGCGATGGCAAAAGGAGCGATCGTGAGAAGGAGATAGAGCGCAACTCTCCAGCGTGCTGAGGTGAAATCGAGAGAGAAGAAAACCGATCCGGCGAGACCGATGGCGAACAGAGCATCACCGGACACCGATGCGGCATGGGTCCGAGCCAGACGAGTGAACGGTGAAGGAGCCCACGGTCGACGGGGATCGCGTCCGACCGATGACCGATCGTGCGCGTGCCTTCCGCTGGGAGGTGTGGACTCGGTGGTCACTTTCACCATGCTAGGAGGCGGGCGCGGAGCATCCGCCCGTTCATCATCACGTCACCGAGATTGCGGCGTCCATCAACGCCGGCATAGAAAAGTGACTCAGCGTTTCGCCGCTTCGAATTTGTAGCCGAGGCCACGAATCGTCACAATTCGGCTGGGCGCGGCTGGGTCGGTCTCGATCTTGGATCGCAATCGCTTGATGTGTACGTCGAGCGTCTTGGTGTCGCCGACATAATCGCTTCCCCACACACGGTCGATGAGCATGTCGCGGGTCAATACGCGACCGGCATTGGTGAGTAAGAGGGAAAGCAATTCGAATTCCTTGAGCGGGAATTGCACCATCTCTCCGCGAATGGTGACTTCGTGACGCTCAGGATCAAGCGAAACGTCGCCAACTCGAAGCGTCTCGGAAAGTTCAGCCGAACCTTGAGTGT
The DNA here is from genome assembly GCA_037139155.1 of Actinomycetes bacterium. GTDB lineage: Bacteria > Actinomycetota > Acidimicrobiia > Acidimicrobiales > Acidimicrobilacustridaceae > Acidimicrobilacustris. The sequence goes on from JBAXGZ010000031.1 coordinate 10,927, forward strand.
CGCCCTCTTCAAGGGGACGTCGACGAAGCACTGCGCGCATCCGGGCAACGAGTTCGCGCATGCGATAGGGCTTGGTCACATAATCGTCGGCACCGACCTCGAGGCCGACCACCGTGTCGATCTCCGAACCCTTGGCGGTCACCATGATGATGGGCACATTCGATCGCGCACGGAGTTCCCGACAGACGTCGATCCCAGAGATCTTGGGAAGCATTACGTCGAGCAAAACCAGATCGGGTTTGACGTCGTCGAAAACGGCGAGAGCCTCGGCCCCATCCCTGGCGACGATGACTCGGAAGCCTTCTCGAGACAGGCCGATCTCTAGTGCATCGACGAAGGATCCTTCATCCTCTACAACGAGCACCGATGTCACGTCAGTCATTTCGTTCTGCCCCTTGTTGGCTGTTCAGTTCGCTGTTCAGTTCGCTGTTCAGTTCGCTATCGGCCGTAGATGCATTGTCATCAACGGTGCTCGGGAATCGAACCGTGAATGTTGAGCCCTCGCCCAAACGAGATTCGACTTCAATATGCGCTTCGTGGTTGGCGATCGCGTGGCGAACGATCGCAAGGCCGAGTCCGGTGCCCCCGGTCTGGCGGCTACGAGCCTGATCAACTCGATAGAAACGTTCGAAAATCCGATCGATATCTCGAGTGGGAATACCAATCCCATTGTCGGCGACGCGGACAAAGATTTCGTCTTCAACCTCACCCAACGTCACGACAACTGTGGTTCCCGCGTCGGAATACTTGATGGCGTTGTCGATCAAATTGCCGATGGCCGAAATGAGTTGTCGTCGTTCCCCGATGATCGAGGTGCGAGTCGAGGCCAGAACCAATTCGACAGCGACTCCGGCCTGAACAGCGGCGGGGCGGAGACGCTCAACCGCCTCACCAGCGATCTCCCCGAGGTCGACCACGCCGCTCACACCACCGTCAACCGACTCGATCCGAGAGAGTTCGATCAGATCCTCAATGATTTGGGCAATCCGCATGGCTTCGGCGTGGATCCGATTCGCCAGTCGCTCGACGATGATTTGATCGTCCTCGCCCTGAAGTGTTTCGGCCAGTAGACCAATCGCGCCGACCGGCGTCTTGAGCTCGTGGCTGATGTTGGCAACGAGATCGGTCCGGATGGCTTCGAGTTGACGACGCTCAGTGATGTCCTCGACGAACGCCACGGCGCCAGGACGACCACTTTCGGGCAGGGGCACGGTCGAAACTACGACCGTGCGTCGAGGAGGTCCGAAGAGTTCGATCACAGTCGACGCTTCGGTGCCCGTGTTCGCGACGCGAACAAGGTCGTTCACCGCGGCGCCAACGAGAGCATCGCCATGTCGAGCCTCGAGAAATGGAAGGGATGCTGCGTTGGATTCGATGACGTTCCCATCGCCATCGAACACCATGACGGCGATGGGCAGGGCGTCGAGCGATGACTTGAGCCGGAATCTCGCAGCTTGGTTCTCGAACGCTTCAGACCGGAGATCGCGCACCGCTCGTTCCACCGTGACCAGCAGATCATCGACTCGAGCAATTTCGCTGTCAGGACCGACATCGATACCGAGCCTCAGCGTTGATTCGTACACCTGATTGCGCTGTGAACGGTTCCAGAAGAACCGGGCGACGATTGTCGCTACGGCTGCGGTTACGACAGCAGTGATCAGCACACTCAGGACGGAAGAATTCATGGACCCGATTCAGCCTCTGAGGCCGAAACCTCCGCACCGATCTCGGCGGCCAGCGAACGTCGGGCAATGAGCCGAGCAGCGCCAGTCTGCTCCGGCAACCAACCCGTCACCATGTACTGAACGCGCTGGCCGATGTTCACCGCATGGTCGCCGATTCGCTCGTAGTACCGACCGATCAGCGCGAGTTGCACCGAGGCCTGGAGTCCAATGTCGTGAGTCGCATGGGATTCGAAGATGGCCTCGATGTAATCGCCATGAATTGTGTCGAGTGTGTCGTCGATGTCGTCGATCGCGACTCCTAGGCTGGCATTGCGCTCGGCATAGGCATCGAGCGCAAGTTTCATGAGCCGTGACGCTTCTTCACTCATCCGTTCGATGAGACCGCGCAACTTGGGATCGAGGGTGACGCCGTAGATTCGCCGCGCCCCCTTGGCCACATTGACCATGAGATCACCAGATCGCTCCAGTTCTCCAGTAAGCCAGAGGCCAGTAACGATTGAGCGTAGATCAGACGCCATCGGCTGTTGGAGAGCAAGCACGTGATAGCAGTGTTCTTCGATCCGCAAGGAGAGATCATCGAGTTCGTCATCGGACTCAATCAGGAGCTGTGCCCCCACCATGTCGTTCGCCAAGAGAACCTCGGTTCCACGAGGAATGAACTCACCGACGAGCGCACCTAGACGAACAATGTCGTCACGAATCTCGTCAAGTTCTTGATGGAAGGTCTTGCGCTGTTCAGGCATACCAATTCGATTCTCTCGTTCTCATCGAACCGTTCAACGGACTTCGGCCGCGAGATGATCAGGGTCTCCGGTAATCAGATAACGGACTCGAGCGCCAAGCACCGCTGAATGATCGGCAATCCGATCCAGTGCTTGACCTGCAACCATCGTACGCAATGCAACCACGACCGCGTCGGGTCCTTCGTAGGAAAGCAGTGCTTCCACAAGATGCCGGAGCGCTAATGCCACCTCGGGTTCGGTGGCAACCCGTTCAGCCAACGCCAGATCGAGAGTCGACCACGCCCGAAGTGCGTCGCGATATTGGGTTACGGCATGACCGGCCAAGGTCTCGAGAATGTCGAATGCAGTGGGCACCCGTGTGAGTAGTTCGTGTTCTGGTGCCAACTTGGCGATACGAAGCGAGAGATCGCCGATGCGCTCCAATTCGGCAGTCACCCTGAGGACGGAAACGATTAGACGAAGGTCCGAAGCCACCGGAGCCTCGCGGCGAAGAAGTTCATATGACCGCTCCATCAGCGAGACATTCATCGCATCTATGCGGTCATCGACTCGCAGGGCTTCTTCGGCGATACTGAGATTGCCCTTGCTCAAAACCGTCCGCATCCGCTCGAGATTTTCGTCGACAAGTATGCCCATCAGTTCGACCTGAAGAGCCAGTTGTTCTAGTTCGGATGTGTACTGCTGGCGCACGTAATCCCTCTCAGCCGAAGCGGCCGGTGACGTAATTCTCCGTACGCTCATCAGCCGGTGCGGAGAAAATCTTGTCGGTCGAATCGAACTCCACGAGAACGCCCGTGCGAGTGTCGCTTTCGGAGTTCACCTCGGTGGTGAAGAACGCGGTGCGGTCGCTGACGCGGGCGGCTTGCTGCATGTTGTGGGTCACGATGAGAATCGTGAACTCGGACTTGAGTTCCTGCATCAGGTCCTCGATGCGAGCGGTAGCGATCGGATCAAGTGCCGAACAGGGTTCGTCCATCAGGATCACCTCGGGCTCGACGGCAATCGCGCGAGCGATACAGAGTCGCTGCTGCTGACCACCAGAGAGTCCCATTGCCGACTTCTTCAGGCGGTCCTTCACCTCGTCCCAAAGCGCTGCACTGCGCAATGCCTGTTCAACAATGTCGTCGAGGTTTCCCTTGTTGCCCGACAGACGCGGTCCGAAAGCGATGTTGTCGTAGATCGACTTCGGGAACGGATTGGGCTTCTGGAAGACCATGCCGATGCGCTTGCGAACTTCGACCGGATCGATCCGAGGGTCGTAGAGATCGACACCGTGGTAAAGGATTTTGCCGTCGACTCGAGCCGATTCAATGAGATCGTTCATTCGGTCGAAGCAACGAAGGACCGTTGACTTTCCACACCCTGAAGGCCCGATGAACGCGGTGATCTCGTGCTGACGAACCTCCAGGTTCACATCACGAACGGCCCGGAACTCTCCGTAGTACACGTCGAGTTCGCGCACATCGAACACGACCTTTGAGTCGTCCGAACCGGCTGTAGTTGCCGATGTGGAGAGATCTCCAGCGGGAGTAGAAGTTTCGATAGGCATGGAGGAATCCTCTGCGTCGGAGCCGTGGGTGTTGGTCACGTCGGGAAGCTAGGGCGATCAGGCGGCATGTCGTCGAGCAACCCTCGACGACACAACGCGGGCGAGAATGGTCATGGCAAAAACAATGGCAACCAAGGTGAGAGCCGCACCCCAAGCACGGGCTTGTGCCGCTTCGAACGGGGTCTGAGCGTTTCCGAAGATCTGCACCGAAAGCGCTGTCATCGGACCCTCAAAGATATTGAGATTCAGGTTTCGGGCTGCGCCAATGGTGAACACCAACGGGGCCGTTTCGCCGGCTGCTCGAGCAATAGCAATCATGACGCCAGAGGTGATTCCGCCGAATGCCGCAGGAAGCACGACCGTCAAGATTGTGCGCCACTTTCTATTTCCAAGGGCATAACTGGCTTGGCGAAGCTCGTCGGGAACGAGTCGAAGCATTTCCTCGGTCGTACGGATGATGATCGGAAGCATGAGGCAGCCGAGTGCGAGCGAACCACCAAAGCCGTTGAGGCCAAAAGTGAGGGTCCAGACGGTGTAGACGAACAGGCCCATCACGATGGACGGTACGCCAGTCATAACGTCGGCCATGAAGCGAATCAATCGCGCTGTACGCCCTTTACCGCCGTATTCATGAAGGTAAATCGCACCGAGAATTCCAAGCGGAATTGCCATGAGCGCGGCGACGAGTGTGATGAGCAACGTCCCCACGATCGCGGGGCCCATCCCACCGCCGGCTTTCCGAGTGATCGTTGGGAGATCCTCAGTGAACCAGGCAACTGAGAGCTGACCCACCCCCTTCATCAACACATACCCGATCACGAGAGCGAGGGGAACGACTGCGACGATCAGCGCGCCAAGCATCCAGATTGATGCCAAACGGTTCTTGAACTTGCGCGAGCGGCTCGTTGTCGCATCGAGAAGGAGGCGCTCGACGTCTTGATCCATCAGGTCGGCCATGTCATGCCCCCTGGCTGCGGCGGTCGAAACGACTCACGATTCCGCGAGCCGACACGTTCACGATGATCGTGACCCCGAACAGGACCACACCAAGACCAACGAGCGCCGCACGATGCGTACCCGATGCTTCGCCGAACTGATTCACGATGACCGCAGCCATCGAATCGCCTGCTTCGAAAAGGTGCGTCGTGATCTTCGCTTGTGAGCCGATGACGAGGGCAACTGCGATCGTCTCTCCCATGGCTCGTCCAAGACCGAGCATGATCGAACCAACAATGCCGCCGCGACTCCACGGGAGCACCGCAGCGCGAATCATTTCCCAACGAGTAGCGCCCATTCCGTAGGCGGCCTCTCGTTGTGCTGAAGGAACGGTCGCGATGACCTCTCGGCTGAGCGAGGTGATGATCGGCGTGATCATGATCGCGAGGATGATTCCGGCCGTCATGTAACTGCGGCCGCTTTCGCCGTTGAAGAACCAACCGAGTACGGGGACATCTCCAACCGCTCCGCTAATTGCTTTATACACAGGCTGGATCGCGGGGGCAAGGACGATGATGCCCCAGAGTCCGTAGACCACCGATGGGATCGCAGCCAAAAGATCCATGACATACACGACCGGCGTACGAAGGCGCCGGGGTGCTGCTTCGTTCGCGTACAACGCGATACCCAGACTTACTGGCACCGCCAGAACAAGGGCAATAAATGACGACAGGATGGTGCCGTAGATGAACGCAAGGGCACCGAACTTGTTCTCGGCCGGAATCCAGGTGCTCGAGGTGACGAAGCCGAAACCCTCCTGCTTGAACGCAGGCCATGCCTCTTTCGTCGTCGAAAAGGCGATCAATGCGAGGATCGCGAGAACAACGAGCCCGGCAACAAGAGCGACGCCCTTAAAGGCCGTATCGCCGCGGCGTCCCGATGTCGGTTCGAGCAATGACGAAGCGTCGCCCCCTCCTGCGGGGGCGACGCTCTCGTCTTGAGTCAGCAATGTCACGTGATGGTTCTAACCCTGAATCTGAGTGATCTGGGCGAGTGCCTTGTCACGCAGAACGCTTGGCAGCGGAGCGAAGTCGACATCCTTGGCCAGGTCCTGTCCCTCGGTGAGGAGGTAGGTGAGCCAGCCCTTGATGGCTCCAGCATTCGACGCCGGCGTCGTGTAGACGAGGACATAGGTGCCAGCAGTGATTGGGTAGGCCTCCGCACCAGCGGTGTTGAGTGCCGAATAGGTCAGGTCGTCCTTGATCGTGGCGTTGGCGAGTGCGGCCGTTGCGCCTTCAAGGGTCGGGGCGACGAACTTGCCGTCCTTGTTCTTGATTGAGGCGAACGAAAGACCAGTTGCCTTTGCATCGGAAAGATCGACGTAGCCGATGGCTCCGGGGGTGTCCTTGATGATCTGAGCTACACCAGCGTTGCCCTTGCCAGCCTGAGCGGCGGGCCATGCGACGGTGTCGCCAGCAGCGATGGTGAAGTCGGTCGGGGCGGCGGCGACAAGGAACTTCGAGAAGTTCGAGGTGGTGCCAGAACCGTCGGAACGAACGGCGACGGTGATCTTCGTGCTGGGGAGGGTCACACCGGAGTTGTCCGCAGCAATCGCAGGGTCATTCCAAGTGGTGATCTTGCCCATGAAGATCTGAGCCAGCGTCGTGGCCGAGAGGTTGATGCTCTTCACGCCGGAGAGGTTGTAGGACACCGTGATGGGAGCCGCAACCGTCGGGAAGTACAGGAAGGGACCCTTGAAGGTGGCCTTGTCGGCGTCGCTCACAAGGCTGTCCGAACCGGCCCAGTCAGAAGTACCGGCGGCAAGATCCTTCTTGCCCTGGCCCGAACCGACTGCGTTGTAGTTCACGGTGACGCCAGAAGCGACCTTCTTGAAGCCGGCGATGGTCTCTTCATAGAACGCCTTCGGGAACGTTGCACCCGAACCATTGAGGGTTCCCGTGAGGGACTTGTAATCGAACTTCGACGCCGCGCTCGTGGTGCTCGACGAAGAATCCGATGAGCTGCTGCCGCATGCTCCGGCCACAAGACCGACGGCAACGAGAACTGCTAAGAGCCAGACAAGGCCCCGTTTAGATGAACGCAAGGTAATTCTCCCTGTAACAGATGGTTACGGCGAACCCGACTGGGCTCCCAAACCGGACCGTACGGAGCCAAAGTGACGGGCTTTGGGGCTTTAGGTGTACAGAAGGTAAACGGGAAAGGAATTCCTCGGACGCTCCTGCTCAGCGCAACCGGTCTGCAATCTCGTCAAGACGATCGTTGTCCGCCCAATACCAGACCCACACTCCGCGCTTCTCACGACCGACCAGACCGGACTCGAAAAGAATCCGTAAATGGTGGCTCACTGTTGGTTGTGATTTCCCGATCGGCGTCACGAGATCGCAAGCACAGACCTCGCCGCCTGGGGCCGAACTAATGAGCGAGAGCAGCCGGAGCCGAACAGGATCGGCCAACGCTGCGAACGCAGTCGCAAGTTCATCGGCATCGCGCTCGTTCAGTGGGATGTCGCGGGCCGTTCCGCAACACACCTTTGTGGTTGACCGAGCCGTTGCCTGAGATGCCCGGCCGCTCGTTGTTCTGCGCTTGGGTTGTTTCGTTGTCATCGGCTCCCCGATCGTTGCGAGTCATTGATCATGGACAGAACGGTTGTCGCAAACAGACATTGACACTGATCAATATCTTCACCATAGTGCGTATCGACGTTCATCAATAGATGTCTTCGCCATGGTTCGCTCTGGCGGAAACCGAAGGAGTACCCATGTCTCGTGTCCAGCTCGCTCTCAATGTCACTGATATCGAAGAGGCCGTCGCCTTCTATTCCAAGATGTTCGACACTCCGCCAGCAAAGCGCCGCGAGGGATACGCCAACTTCGTCGTTGCTGATCCCCCGCTCAAACTCGTCCTCATCGAAAACGTTGGTGGTGAGCGGCTGAATCACCTCGGCATCGAGGTGGATTCAACTGATGAGGTTGTCGAGGCCACTCGTCGGTTCGACGCAATCGGTTTCAACACCGACGTTGAGGAACAGTCGACGTGTTGCTACGCCGTTCAGGACAAGGTCTGGGTGCGCGATCCCGACGATGCCCGCTGGGAGGTCTATACCGTGCTCGCTGATTCCGCGGCGTTCGGGACTGCACCAGTCGACGGTGGCGATGTGTGTTGCGCGACAACTCCCGACATGGACACGCAGGTTGAGGTTGTGACGCTTACGACGAAGCCATGCTGCTGCTGATGTCACCCTTGCTACGAAAGTGTGCCGCCGAATTCCTTGGTTCGGCCTTCCTTATCGCCACGGTCGTCGGTTCCGGAATCATGGCGACCAACCTCACCGACAACGTTGCCCTGCAGTTGTTGTGCAATACCGCAGCAACCGCGGGCGGGCTGGTGGCGCTGATCAGTGCATTCGGACCCGTCTCTGGCGCCCACTTCAATCCCGTCGTGACGATTGCCGACCGATTCTTTGGCGGAATGGCGAATCGAGATGTCCTCCCCTACATCGTTTCGCAGCTGCTGGGAATGTTCGTCGGCGTCATGGTTGCGAACCTGATGTTCGGCCTGACCGCCATCGACATTTCGACAAAAACCCGATCCGGCGGCGGAATCTGGCTCGGCGAGATCGTCGCCACCCTTGGTCTGCTTCTCGTGATCTTCGGCGTGGTCCGGTCCGGTCGCAGCTCAATCGCCCCATTCGTCGTTGCGGGCTATATCGCAGCGGCTTACTTCTTCACCTCTTCGACAAGCTTTGCCAATCCGGCCATCACCCTCGGACGTTCGCTTTCGAATTCGTTCGCAGGAATCGCACCATCGTCCACCCCGGGATTCATCATCGCCCAGTTCGCGGGACTCGCCTTGGCCCTCGTCGCCATCAGAGTCGTGTTCCCCGATATCGAAGATTTTGCCGATGACGTTCTCATGCTCCACGAGGAAGACTGATGACAACCAACATCCAAACGCCACGTCCCACCGTTCTTTTCGTCTGCGTACACAACGCGGGGCGCTCGCAGATGGCCGCCGGATTCCTTGATCATCTCGCCGGAGATCAGATCGAAGTTCTGTCAGCGGGAAGCGCGCCTGCTTCCACTCTGAACCCCGCTGTCATCGAGGCGATGTCCGAGGTGGGCATCGACCTTGTTGAACGTGGCGCGCATCCGAAACTTCTCGACCCCGAGGTTGTCAAGCGCTGCGACGTCGTGATCACCATGGGTTGTGGCGACAAGTGCCCATTCTTCCCTGGGGTGCGCTATCTCGACTGGGTACTCGAAGACCCCGCCGGTCAGGGAGTCGACGCAGTTCGGCCCATCCGCGACGAGATCGAGCGACGAGTCCGCGAACTCATCGCAGAACTCACTGACGAGAGACTCGCTGACTAGAGGCTGAGCGAAAGAAACGCCGAAAGGACGTCGACATCGTGGTCGTAGGTGAGTCGCTCGCCTGCTTCAGCAGAACCGACCCACTCAAGCTCGTCGACTTCCTCATTCGATTCGAATGAGCCTTGAGCGACAGTCATGACCCAATAGCGGACGATTTTTGAACGGTCTTTATGGTCGCGGTAGGTCACCGATGGAAGTTCATCGCCGAGTTCGCACGTGAACCCCGTCTCTTCAAGGACCTCACGCATCGCGGTTTGCTCATCAGACTCACCCGCTTCCGCTTTGCCTTTCGGAAATGTCCAGTCGTCATAGCGGGGGCGATGGACGATCACGAGTTCAAGTTCGCTTCCCGAACCACGGAAAATAAGTCCGCCCGCAGCGCGAACTTCGTACACCTCTTCGTCTCCCGCACTTGGCTGTCGCGATGCCATCGAACGTTCAGTTGCGTCGTTCGAGCGTGATCGCCGAGAGACGACGATGGGTGTCGAGATTTTGGTTGCCATCGCGGCGTTTCCACGTGGAGTCCGGACCCAGCGTCCAGGCCAATCGATCATCGGAAAGATTCACATCGAGGATCTCCTGCAACCGGGCCTGCAGCATTGGGTCCTCGACCGGCACCAGCGCCTCGACGCGGCGATCAAGATTTCGGGGCATGAGATCGGCAGAGCCGATGTAATACACCGGTTGACCATCGGCGCCGTGAGCAAAGTGATAGATCCGCGAATGTTCGAGGAAGCGTCCGACGATTGATCGAACATGAATGTTCTCTGAGAGTCCTGGCACTCCGGGACGGAGACAACAGATTCCGCGAATAATCAGATCGACGCGCGTACCAGCTTGCGATGCGGCGTAGAGCGAATCGATGAGCGCAGCATCAACGAGGCTATTCATCTTAAGAACGATGTGGCCTGCCGCTCCAAGCGCTGCTTCATTGGCGATGAGCTCGGTGATCCCTGGACGGATGGTGGTGGGCGAGACAAGAAGTTTCGAGAAATCAGGATCGCGTGCGAATCCGGTAAGCAGGTTGAATAACTGCGTGAGATCGGAACCGACTGCAGGATCGGCGGTGAGCAGTCCTACGTCTTCATACAAGCGAGCAGTCTTTGGGTTGTAGTTACCGGTACCGATATGGCAGTAACGACGGATGCCATCGTGCTCCTCGCGCACGACGAGCGTCGTCTTCGTGTGAATCTTCAGCCCCATCAGGCCGTAGATCACGTGCACGCCAGCCTTTTCTAGTTCCTTGGCCCAACCGATGTTCTTTTTCTCGTCGAACCTTGCCTTCAACTCGACGAGCGCAGCGACCTGCTTGCCCCGCTCCGCCGCTCGAACCAACGACTTGATGATCGATGTGTCCGATGACGTGCGATAGAGCGTGAGTTTGATTGCGAGGACAGAAGAATCGACCGACGCCTGACGAATGAACTCCTCGACCGAGGTCGAGAACGACTCGTACGGGTGGTGCAGTAGGACATCGCGATCACGAAGAACCGAGAAAATATCGACCGGATCGTCTGGATCGGAACTTGCCAGTCGGGGTTGGGTCATTGGAACCCATGGCTCGTCCTTGAGGTCGGGACGATCGAGACTCATCAGCCCAAAGAGTCCACCCAAATCAAGCGGGCCGGTGAATGTGTAGATGTCGGTTTCGTCAAGATCGAGTTCCTCGGTAAGGAGATCAAGGATCTCCTTCGATGCATCAGCATCGATCTCGAGACGCACCGCACGACCGAAACGACGTCGACGCAATTCAAGTTCGATCGTCTCAAGAAGGTCGTCGGCTTCCTCCTCTTCGACCGTAAGGTCGGCGTTCCTCGTGACGCGGAACGCGTAATGCGTTCCAGGCTCCATGCCGGGGAACAACACATCAAGATGCGACGCAATGACCTGTTCCAGAGGAATGAAGCGTTCGCCGTCGGGCATCACGACGAAACGAGGCAGAAGATTCGGGACCTTGACACGAGCGAACCGATGCTCACCGGTGACCGGATCATTCACAACCACTGCGAGATTCAGCGAAAGATCGGAAATGTACGGGAACGGATGCCCCGGATCGACGGCCAACGGCGTTAGTACCGGGAAGATGCGTTCCTCAAAGACCGTGTCGAGATAGGCGCGATCGTCGTCGTCAAGATCTTCGTACCTCGAGAACACGATTCCCACCTCGGCGAGAGCGGGGACTAGCTGATCGAGGAAGACCCGTTCAGCGGTTTGCACGAGACCAGCGAGCCGTTGATGGATGTCGCGCAACTGTTGCGCTGCGCTGCGGCCATCGGCCGTCAGTTTCCCGAGTCCAGCAGCGACCTGATCTTTCAACCCGGCAACCCGAACCTGAAAAAACTCGTCGAGGTTCTGCGAAAAAATCGCGACAAACTTCGCTCGTTCGAGCAGAGGGACATCGGGATTCGAAGAGAGCGCAAGAACTCGGGCATCGAAATCGAGCCACGAAAGTTCACGATTCAAGAATCGCTCGGGCGACGCCGCAAGTTGGGCGGGCGTGAGATGCACCACCGGTTGCGACACACCGAGCGGAGTACTCACTCTTCCGGCAGGCCTAGGTCCCAGACGAGCGTGAGGTTTTCGCGCTCAGCATCACGAGCAACACGTTCCTTATTACGACGGAATTGTGGATCGTGAGGAGGCAGAAGGAGAAGACGGGCCATGACGCGGTTGCGGAACTCGTCGATAAGCCCACGAACCTCGGAATCACCCTGAACGTCCCAGTGGGGGGCGACGGGGCCGAGATAGATCACTCGGACGTGACCACGAGGGGGCTGATCGGACTCGATTTCGGGCATGGACATGGCGGCAGGGCACTTTCGTCTTCAGCGGGCCACAAGCGGCCCGGCAAGATGCGACAGCCTAGCGGCGAGTCGGAGACCGCCCCCAATGGCCTTCAATCTTGGGGAAAAGATCATTTGGAGGAAACCAAGGGTTCTCCTTACCCAGACTTTCACCCCCCATCGTTAGTTTCCCGGACATGGAAACCCCCACCCCCTGGATGAACGACGGCAACTGCAAGGAACTCCCCCCTTCCACCTTCTTCCCGAGTGACGGAGTCGGCGTCGAGGTGGCCAAGCGCATTTGCGCCACCTGCCCTGTCGCCGCTCAGTGCCTCGATTATGCCCTCGACAATCGAATCGACCACGGCGTGTGGGGTGGAACCTCCGAGCGGCAGCGACGCCGGATGCTCAAGGGCCGACGAATTCCCAGTCGTCTCCTCACTGTCTGAGCACGCGTCCCGCCGACACCGACGACCTGCCCCATCCATCTCCACCTCCCGGAGTTGGATGGGGCAGGATCGCGTTCGTGATCGATCGTGATTGAGTGCGTCATCAATATCAGTGAGGGTCGGGATCTCGATCTCGTAGAAGAGATCGCACTCTGCGCCGGCAACGATCTCCTCGATGTGCACTGCGACCCGGATCACAATCGTTCAGTGATCACTGTGATAGGTGCATCCGCACCGCACGCGATCATCCGAGCTGCGGTGCAGCGTCTTGATCTCAGATCGCATTCCGGAGTGCATCCGCGGATCGGAGTTGTTGATGTTGTCCCGTTCGTTCCGCTGACACCGTCCACCTTCGAGGACGCGGTCATTTCCCGCGATGCGACCGCGTGGTGGATCGCCGCTGAATTACAGATCCCGGTCTTCCTGTACGGCGAGGAACGAACGCTTCCTGACATTCGTCGTGGAGCGTTCACGACACTCGCCCCCGATCTTGGCCCGACCGAACCACACCCCACCGCCGGTGCCGTTGCTGTTGGGGCCCGAAATCTCATGCTGGCGTGGAATCTTTGGCTGGCAGAGCCAAACCTCGAACAGGCCAAAGCGATCGCTGCGTCCATCAGAGGACCTAGCGTGCGGGCTCTTGGCCTGCAGGTCGGCGAGCAGGTGCAGGTATCAATGAATCTCATTGACCCACTGATGGTCGGCCCTGCAACCATTTATGACCGAGTCGCGGCTGTCGCCGCAATCGACCATGCCGAATTGGTGGGCCTTGCTCCCCAAGCGGTGCTCGACTCTGTCGATGCCAACCGCTGGGAGCAACTCGATTTATCGCCCGAGACGACCATTGAGTGGCGACTCGAACAACGTCGGCCTCTCAACTGATCTCGGCGTGCTGATCTCG
>JBAXGZ010000032.1:0-22997 GCA_037139155.1 Actinomycetes bacterium
ACTTGAGCATCGAGGGCACCAGATTCGATGTGCTGAATCGCAGGACATGCCGCTTCGCCCACCGGACAATGCAGAGAACCGGCGGGACCGAACTGCCCTCGATTGACCAGCAGGAAACAGCCGGTGCACATGAACTCGTTGGCCTTCTTCGGCGTTACTCCCTCGGCGATGTCGGTTGTCGCTCGTGGCTCAGGAGCGACCTCTTCATCCTCGTCGTCGTCGTCATCAGCAGCGGCGATTCGATCTTTGAGGATTGCATCGAGATCAGCCTCGACATCGTCGGGATTGAGATCCTCTTCCTCGTCGTCATCGTCCTCGCGCTTTGGACGCGCGGCGAGAGCAGCCTCAGCCTCGGCCTCAGCATCGTCGTCATCATCGAGAACGACATCGTCAACCAGAACTTCGTCGAGATCCTCGACGTCTCCCTCGAGTTCCTCGCCCTCAAGATCGACATCAAGTTCTTCTTCGTCGAATTCTTCGTCGATGGGATCGTCAGCCATGGAGTCCTCGGATTGGGGGCTACCGGAAAGGTGGCCGGGTGATTCGTGCCGCGGATGATACGCACGTTCTAGGGGGAAGTTGGTGCCTTTCGAGTGTGATGTCAGCAAACGTGACAAACGACACGCCTATTCAGGATTTTCCAACCGTCGACTTTCGGCCCGTCGTTCAGCTTGAAGTCGCTCAAGTTCGGGCTCGGCACTGTGGTCGACGAAGCGCATCATCTGGGCGATTGCGTGGTGTCCCGCCTGCTCAGCGATGAGGCGATGCATTTCCTGGCCCACGATTCGATAGGCGGGATGGCCTTGGGGCGTGGTGCGCAATTCGATGAGGTGCATTGCCTCGCGGGCATTCATCTGCATCGAGAACCGAACTCGGTAGGCAAGTGCCACGGCGTAGGAGGATTCGGCGGGGAAACGTTCTTCGAGGGCCTCGTAGAGAGATGAAGAGCGCTCCATCGCCTCATCGAAGTTGGCTGCGACGCCGGCGTCGTCGACGGATGCAGGACGGGTGTAGCCGTGGATTGGAGTGAGTTTCTGCCAGTCGATCGTCAGCATTCGATGACGCTGCAGGTCGCGGAACGCTCCGTAGTCGGCGAGGATGTCGAATCGGTAGGAGGGTCGCTCGAGCGCTCGGCCAGGCTTATGACGACGGTTGTCTCGATCGCCCTCGTAGGCCTTGAGTACGGCAAGGCGTTCCTCGGTGCTCATTGTTCGAACACGCTCTTCGATTTGGCGCTCAGGTAGCGAGAGATGGGGATAAAGCGCAGCAGCTACGAGTTTGATCTCCGCATCGGGATCGAAATCGACAAGTTCGACAACCGCTGCGGGCTCGATGTCTTCGACGCCAGAGAAAAGGCGACCGGCAATGTCGTCCATCGCCGAACGATTGGTATGGAGGTACTCCGACCACGCCACGCCTCGGTCGCTGAGGTCAACGCGTTTGAGGAACGACGGTACGACCTTGCGCAACTCAGTGAGCATGAGGTCGGCGTAGGTTCGAGCTTCGGGAAGCGGGTGAGCACGCATGCGCAGGAGCAACATCTCGTAGCCCTGGCCGGTTCCATAGATGCCGACGTTGGACAACGACGATGCCGGGAGCAGTCCGCGCAGCGAGTCGAAGGCCTTGGCTCTGATGGCTTGCCGATAGACGAAATCGCTGTCGGAAGGACTCTTGGGGATGCGTTCGCGGAGATCATCAACCACGATCGGCAGCAATTCGGCGTACGTATCGAACAATCGATCCATATCGCCGACATAACGGGTCCCGAGACTTGATTGCAGGACCTCGGGCGGCCGATAGAACCGGTAGCGGCCGCCGATACGGGCGTCGTAGGAGATGTAGCGGGTGGACTGTTCGAGATAGGCCATCAATCGGCCCCACTCGAGAACCTTGGTAAGGAGGTTCGACGCTTGTTCACACGCCAGGTGCACACCACCGAGCTGGGCAACCGAATCATCGCCGTACTCGAAGAAGACTTTGTCGTAGAGCTCCTCGGCTCGACGCAGTCCAATTGTTGCATCGATGGAATCATCGCCCGTTATGTCAAGCTCACCAACGAACTCGTCGAGGAACAATCGCCGGAGGCTTTTGGCCGAGCGTGAATACCGAGCGAACAACGCCCCCTTCACAACTTCCGGGAGATTTACCAGTGCAAAAACTGGTCCGTAGAGGTTCGTAAAGTAACGGCGAAGGATGTCGGCCTCGTCTGGACTGAACTCCTCGGCGACATACACACTCACGGGCGGCGAGCGTACGAGGTGAATCGGTGTTCGCCGCGGATGCCGGCTCGGTTGATCACTTACTGCGGTTCTCGAACGACTCTCCGATGGAACGCCGCGCGTCCGAAGAACTCCAGAGATCGACGATTGTCATCGCCATTGCCTTTGCTCCGACGAGTACCCCCTCGTCTCCCGAGGGTGACGAAGCAAAGCCTGCGAAATCAGGGGTGTGGATCCCGATGCCCTTTGGTGCGACGGCGATCATTGGATGAATCGAAGGAACGACATGACTCACGTTGCCCATATCGGTCGAACCGATCACTGCTCCCGCTTCGCCGGGCTCGGGCACCTGGCGTCCGAGAACAGCGCTATTGGTGGCGTAGAGCTCTTCAAAGGATGGATTACGGATCAGGTCGGCATAGGCGGGTTCGATCCACTCATACTCGACTGAACACCCTGTGGCCTCTGCGCCAGCCCGCAACGCACTGAGCACCCGGGGTTTGAGTTCCTCGAGCCGACTCAGATTGCCGGCGCGGATGAACCAATGCATCGCAGCAGTTGCCGGAACGATGTTGGGCTTGTCGACGCCGTCTGTGAAGACCCCATGGATGCGCTCATCGGGGCGAATGTGCTGGCGAAGCGCCGCCACGTTCATGTATCCGAGCACAGCAGCGTCAAGCGCGTTCCGTCCATCCCATGGGTGCGCGGCCGCGTGCGCAGCCTTTCCGTGCCACGTGATCCGGAGTTGCTGAACGGCGATTGTCGTCATCCACCGGAGATCAGCATCGGCGGGATGAATCATCATCGCTGCATCGACGCCATCAAGGGCACCTTGATCGATCATGAAGACTTTGCCACCGCCCCCCTCCTCGGCCGGTGAGCCGAGGACGACGAGTCGACCACCGAGAGCTTCGGCGACCGCTGCCGACCCCAGCGCTGCGCCCAGTCCCGCCGCGGCAATGATGTTGTGCCCGCAGGCATGCCCGATACCAGGGAGGGCGTCGTATTCGCAGAAGACCGCGACCGACGGGCCGGAGGATCCAAAAGTCGCTTCGAACGCCGTGGGCATTCCGTATGCGCCACGGGTAACCGAAAATCCAAGATCGTCGAGCGCAGTGGTGAGTAGTTCGTGGGCGTGGTGTTCGGCGAAGTTCTCTTCAGGCGTCGCGTGGATCGAATGGGAGACCTCGAGAAGGAGCTCTCGGTGAGCTTCGATCGCAGAAACGGCAACGTCCTTGGCCTCAAGAAGATCCATGGGCGAACGCTACAGCGACATCGCCGGTGGCGACTCTGTCAGACAACCACGCTGAAGGCATCTGGTTCGACCGCCAATGACACAGACTTGGCAACCATCTTCACTGTCGAGTCGATCACGATCCGAGTGGGCCGATCAAAATCAAAAGATGCAGTGCTTGCCCTTCGATAGGAGAGCATCGGATGCGGGAGATGTGTACCGGTTCGTGCTCGACGTATCGCCGCATGGCGCTGGCGGAAACGAAGGGAGCCGGTGGTGAGGTCGATGAGTCCATCTCCAGGATGGGATCGGGGTCCAAGATCGAGGGCACCCCACCATTGCGCATTCATTGCCGACGCGAAGTTTCTTCCGAAGGGCGTTCCCGCTATCAGGTGAGACACGACGGGGTACTCACTGCCATCAACGGTGGCCAAGATCAGATCGATTGGGAATTGTCTGGCCTCATCCCCAAAGAGACGTGCTCGGTCACCGGGCCCACCGAGCGTTCGGCAGAGGTCGCCTCCGACGAGTCCGATGGTGATGGGCAGGCAACCTGAGTTTCGAGCATCGGCGATGAGATCGTGGAGTTCGGCATCGGAAGTGGCGATTGGTGAGCCTTGGGCAAGGGATCGCCGATCGCCGTAGTCACTCCCCTTCCGAATCGTCACCAGAGAACCCTTCCTCGTCCGGAGCGGCTCGGCCACGGCCCGAAACCGCCACGATGCCCCGATGGAGAGCATCGGCCGCTTCCGACGCCGTCGGGGCGCAGCCAGCATCGGTCTCGGACATCTGACGGAGAAGATCAACGAGTTGCTTGATTGTCCGAACGAAATCACCGCCCGTCATTTCGTCCTCTCCTAAAAGATGATCCAGGTCATCACCCGCTGCCCACGCATGAGCAAGAGGGAAAAATCCCTCATCGGTTGTGCGTGTCACCGACAGCCCGAGGCGCATCTCATCACTCGCAATTGAAGCTGTGAGATCGCGAAGATCCTCGGATCGGTTTGTCAGGTCACGATTCGGAAACCATGCCTCGAGGTTGGGGCCCGAGAGCCGTGATTCATAAACAAAGAGGCTGGCCAGACCAGCAAGTTCTGCAGCGCTCAGTCCATCGAAGAGGTGCTCATCGATTGCCTCGGCGATCGCCAGATCGGACTCGTGATAGATCCGCACCAACCGTTCGCCGCGTTCGGTAAGTCTCCAGCCTTCGAGATGGCCCCAGTCCTCGAGCATCTGGAGGATCCGGTCGAACTGCTCGACGAGCGAACCAGTCCGAGAGCGAATGGCGCGTTCAAGGCTCTCAACCTCACGGCGAACCCGTGTGGCATCGCGTAGAGCCCGCAGGTGACGGTCACGATCGGGACACTGATGTACCGGATGGTTCTCGCTGGCGACCGCTGGCTCATCGGGATCTTCAGAGATTGGTTCCCGCCCCGACCTCTCGCCCTTGGCGAATCGATCAAGCTCAATCGAAAGAGCTTTCTGGAACTTTGGTTTTGTCGGAGTGAACGGAGTTGGGAGATCGATACGACCGGCGCTTGCAGGTACGTCGTCGAAATCTCGAGCTCCGAGCTGCAAAAGATTTCTCTTCGAGGTCATCACCTTGAGCCTCACGGAACCGCCCTTTCGGTGCGAGACCGACAGAACGACGACGTGTTCGTGGCCACCGTTCCCTTCGAGAATGAGAACTTCGCCTGGTCGGAGCAGTCCGAGGCCGCGTTCAATGTGGGCGCCGCCCGCTCCCTGGGGCCGCACCCCCCGTTCACGCTCCAGCATCGTCTGATACTCGGCGACGTCGCCTAACTCGCATTGGGCGTCATCGAGGAGCCGCTCCATCTTCTCAACCTGTGTGGCTACGCGATGCTCTTGTCGAGCCACATCAGCATCGGCTTGGAACTGGGCAAAACTGTTTCCCAGGAGACGATGGGCTTCCGGTGCGTCGTAGCGGCGAACGAGATTTGCCGCCATGTTGTAGGTGGGACGAAACGAACTCGTGAGGCGGAAACTTCGACTTGCCGCGAGTGTCGCAACGTCTTCAAAGGTCACGAACGGCGACCAAAGGACAATGGCATTGCCTTGATTGTCGATCCCGCGTCGACCGGCACGGCCCGTTAACTGTGTGTATTGCGCAGGAGTCAGAAACTCGTGGCCTTCCCCAGTGAACTTCGTCAACTTGTCGATGATCACGGTGCGCGCCGGCATATTGATGCCGAGTGCGAGTGTCTCCGTTGCGAACACGATTCGTGCGAGTCCTTCGACAAAGCACTGCTCGACAGCTTCTTTGAAGGGGGGGATGAGACCGGCGTGGTGGCTGGCGATACCTCGTTCAAGTGAATCAAGCCAGCGTCCGTAGTCAAGAACTCGTAAGTCGTCATCAGACAGGTCTTGAACATGCGATTCAGCAATCTGGCGGATCCGCTCTCGCTCTTCGGTCGTGGTGAACGAGAGGCCTGCTCGGGTGCATGACGTCACAGCCTCATCGCAGCCTGCTCTGCTGAAGATGAAATGGATCGCTGGCAGCATCGATCGCTCCGCCAACATTTCCACCACTTCGACCCGTCCCGGGGTTGCGTAGCGACGTCGTCCACCAGTTGACCGATCGCGCAGATCAAGGTCGTAACGCTGACCTCGTTCATCGGGCTTCCCGTCGACAAGGGTTGGAATGATGACTAATCCGTCGCCCTGCCTATCGGCAACGAGATACCAGTTTTCGAGTTCAACCGGCCGTGTGGTTTCGACGACAACCTCAGTGGGCCCGCGAACTGCGCGCAGCCACTCCCCTAGTTCGTCGGCATTCGAGACGGTGGCAGAGAGACATACGAGACGGATCTTTCGTGGGAGATGAATGATGACTTCCTCCCACACCGATCCCCGCGCAGTGTCTTGGAGATAGTGAACCTCATCGAGGACCACCCAATCGAGGGTGTCAAGCGCACTCGAACGCGCATAGATCATGTTGCGGAGTACTTCGGTGGTCATGACGACGATGGGGGCATCCCCATTGATCGCCGTGTCGCCGGTGAGGAGCCCAACGCTGCTATCGCCATATTCCTCGACGAGATCGTGATACTTCTGGTTTGAGAGGGCCTTAATTGGTGTCGTATAGAACGCTCGGCGACCGGCCTTTAAGGCGACCGAAACTGCGTGCTCGGCAACCTTGGTTTTCCCTGAACCAGTTGGAGCGGAAACAAGAACAGAGGATCCGCGATCGATCGCGGCGTTCGCCTCACGTTGGAATCGGTCGAGCTCAAATGGAGCGTTCACATCAATCAGTGGCCATCGTGTCGGCAGCTTCAGCGTTCTTACGATTGGTCCGTTTGCGGAGAGCAAGGATGACCGCGCCGATCCCGATTGCGATTGCGTACAACAGAAGCATCGGAAGGGCGAGAGCGATCATTGAGATCGGATCTCCACTCGGCGTTATAACAGCGGCGATGACGGTGATGACAACAATCGCTTGTCTCCACCATTTCAGGAGCTGCTTTGGCGAGAGTACGCCGATCATCTGTAGAGCCACGAGCAGAACGGGAAATTCAAAGCCGAGTCCGAACCCCAGCATCATCCAAATGATCAGGGTGACATAACTGCTTGCTGTGTAGAACGGCTCAATCTGCGATCCTCCAATCGTGGTCAGAAACTGAAGTGTTGGATTGAGCACGAAATAGGCAACGGAGGCTCCACCGATGAACAGGATGAGCGCCGAGACCGTGAACGGAATCGCGTACTTCTTCTCGTGGGGATGGAGACCAGGAGTCACGAAGCGCCAGACCTGCCAGACCACCACGGGCATCGCAAGCGCTAATCCGATGTACCCCGCCATCTTGATGCGGAGACCGAAGGCCTGCAGGGGCTCGGTCGCAATGAACGGCTGGTTCGGTTGCACCTCATTGAACGGGTGCTTCAGAAGCTCAAGCACGTAGGGATAAAGAAACCACCCCAGCACTGCGCCTACACCGATGGCGATCCCGACGCGAAAAAGTCGGGTGCGTAGTTCACCAATGTGTTCCCAAAGGGTCATGTGTCCGTTGGGAACGGTTTTCTCGTCGGTCGCCATTAGCTCAAGTCGCCGGATCGTCGCTGTCGCTGGTGGAGGCGGTGTCAGCGCGGGGTGCTGAGAGATCCCCAACAAATGGAGCCGGAGGGGAATGTGGAGCTGTCGGAACGATGGGGTCGACGGGAGCGAGGAGTCGGGGCCCATCGCTGGTTCGATCGAGGGCGTCATCAGGTGGAGTCGAATTCCCGAGGTCCATCGCCGAGCGAACTTCTTCCTCGAAACCCGATGTCACCCGGCGTATCTCGGCCATGAACTTACCGGCCTTGCGCGCGGCGTCGGGCAACTTCTCGGGTCCGAGCAACAGAAGGGCGAGCAGCAGGATCACGACGATCTCACCGCCGCCAACATTGAACATGTCTTCATCGTACCCTCGCACTCCAATGACTCCTTTTCGGAAAGGCAGTGGTCGCGGCGTGGTTCTTCGTGAGGCAGGCTGTGGGGGTGACAAGACTCCCTTCGCTGCGGCCGCCAATCGGCTTCGCCCATCGCGGTGCCCGGGCAAATGCTCCCGAGAACACCATCGAGGCCTTCGAACTTGCACTACGTCTGGGGGCGACCGGGCTTGAGAGCGACGTATGGATTACCTCTGACGGCGTTGCTGTCCTCGATCACGATGGAATTGTTGGACGTCGTCCGAGGCGTCGTCCGATCTCAGAAGCGATGTCAACGGAGTTACCGGAACACATCCCTACCCTCCGCGAGTTTTATGCCTCGATGGGAACCGATTTCGAGTTCTCTCTCGATGTGAAGGATGCGGCCGCAGCGGCTGAGGTCATCGCTTCCGCGCGAGACGTTGGCGCCGAATCTCGATTATGGCTTTGTTCTCCTGATCGAGACCTGCTCAGTTCGTGGCGTGAACTTTCAGGAGAGGTCCACTTGGTCGAATCAACCAGAGCGCAACGCTTCGCCGGGAGTCCTGAACTCCACATCGCAAGGAGCGCCGAGCTCGGGATCGAGGTAGTGAACCTTCACCACAGCGACTGGACCGGTGGGCTTGTCGCCATGGTCCATCGTTTCGAACTCTTGGCGTTTGGATGGGACGCGCAATTCCCCCGGATCCTCGATGAGCTCCTCGACTGCGGAATCGACGGTGTTTATAGCGATCACGTCGATCGCATGATGTCGTCGATCGTGAAGGCTGGGCCGTCGCAGAACAACAAGAAGTAGTCCTCACCGCACGTACTTTCTCCGCCGATGGGCGATGCACTGCGGACACGGGAAAATCAGAGCAGACCGAAGCGACCGATTGGCCAGACCGTGACGAACGCGCGTCCAACAATGCTCGATTCATCGATCGGACCGAAATAGCGGCTGTCTCTTGAATCGCCGCGATTGTCGCCCATCACCCACACTTGACCTTGAGGAACAACACAAGGTGCTTGGGCCGAGCACTTGTTTGGAGCGTTCACTGTGCTCGTCACAGTGCCATCGGTGAGGTAGGACTCCTTCAAACGTTCACCATCGACGAAGACTGCACCGTCTTCAATGACGATTGACTCGCCTGGCAGTCCAACCACACGCTTGATCAGGTCCGGAATGTTGCTGGTTGTCTCCGAAGCAGGTCGCTCAAAAACGATCACATCACCGCGGTTCACATCGTGAACGCGGTAGCTGAGTTTGTTCACGAGTACCCGATCTCCCTCATGCAGCGTCGGGTACATCGAGAGCGATGGAATGAAGAACGCCTGAAGGAGAAAGACCTTCACCACGAGAGCAAGGAGAATGGCTCCGACGATCACAGCGATCCATTCGACGATTCCGGCGCCCCTAGATCCGAACCACTTCTCAAGGAGTCGGCGCCGAGGTCGGGTTCTTTGAGTCGGCGCAACGGGTTCGGATGCTGGGCTGGTCACGGGGGTGCTTTCGGATCTCATCAAGCGCCGGAGCAATCCGGACACAAGCGCAGACTAGTGCCCGTAGACAGCAAGGAGTCTTCGTGCCGCGCCGCGACCAGCTGTCGCGAGGTCATTGGTGGCCGACACCACGACGGCTTCAGAACCGAGTCGCAACAGAAGCCGTTCAAGCCACGCGAGTGAGCCCACCGCGATGTTGATGACGAGCGAACCATCGCTTTCGATGTCCACCGACTCATGTGGGTAGTACTCGACAACCCACCGGGCGGATGGCTGGAGCCGCAACGACACTTGACCCAATGCTTCAGAACTATCGAAAAGTTGGAATGGAGGAAGGGGGTCTGGGGCAATCGCCATTCGATCCGTGACACCCACTGCTCGGATCCGATCGAGACGGAAGATCCTTTCGGCCTCACTCGTATGGCACCAACCTTGGAGGTACCAGTGCCCACCCTCTGAGTGAATTTGCCACGGATCAACGGTTCGGGTTCCGGTGTCATCACGGCCATAGCTGTAGTAGATGAGCGATACAGCTCGCCTCGATTCGATCGCACCTCGAAGTTCATCGGCGATGACCTCGGAGGCAGTGTCAACCCCAATGTCGATCGCATTCTCGGTACCCTCGCCCAGTGTGGTCAACACCTTCGCAAGACCACGAGCGAGAGCACTCGACTCATCGGCTCCCGGTACCGAAAGCAGAGCCTTTGCTGAAGTGAGCAACGCGAATGTCTGCTCCACGGTGAGTCGAAGCGGACGTCGGAAGTATTCGGGAAGTTCGATGGTGACGCTGTCGGCATCAATGATTGCGTTGATGAGCAGATCGGGCGTGTACGGATGGACACCCACCATCGAGGTAATGATGAGGCAATCGCGGACATCGTCGGCGTCGATCGCGAACCGTTCGGAGATCTCCTCGTAGGTCGCAGTGCTCCCGGGCTGATTGGCGACCCAAGGCACGATTGCGAGTGTCCGATCAAGACGTTCTGCCGCAGTGAGTTCAGTCATGGTGGCCCTCAGAGATGTCCTTGAGCCAGTCGATGAGTGCGTCGCGATAGTCGAGCGGCTCGAGAATCTCGGCGTGATCGAGGAAGCTGAGGACGAACGACCTGAATGCGGGCCAGTTCGTCACCGGGACGGTGAAGGTGACCGAACCATCGTGTCCGAGGGTCGATGGGCTGGCACCGAGTGACTCTTTGGCGAAAGGCGCGACATCCGAGTCGAATCGCACCACGATCTGGACCGGTTCGTCTTCGCCAAACTCCCAAGGATCAGCGGGCTCGTCGAGCGTCGTCGGAGCGGGGTGGATCTGACTCCCCTGATCATGGAGGTTGACGACACCACGAATCCGATCAAGCCGGAAGTTTCGCTGGTCACTGCGTTCGAGATCGAACGCAGTGAGGACCCATCGGCCGCGTTTGAACGCAAGATGCCAGGGTTCGACTGAACGGGTCGAGGTCTTGTTCGAACTTTCGTAGGTGAACGTCACCGACCTGCGCTCGGTAACGGCCCGGAAGAGCGGCACGAGGGAGGCATCGCTGGGAAGTTCGGTAAGTTCGCCAATCGGCACACCGATCGCATCTTCACCCGAAGCGTCGACCACTCCACCTAGTCGCCACATTGCTCTCGCCATGTCCCCCATCTCGGACCCAATGGTCACTGCCTCGAGCGCAAGGTGCAATGCAGCAAGTTCGTCACTCTCTAAGCCGGGATCAGGAAGCTCGTACTTGGAGCGGTCAACCCGATAGGCAGTGAGATCAGCAGTTGCACCCACGACGATCTCAATCGGAACACCGAGGCTGAGGAGGTCCTTTTTGTCGCGCTCAAAAGTGCGCCGAAACGATTCGTGATCGGGGTTGTATCCGGGGACCCGTTCTTGAATATCGACCGCTCGCAGTCCCTGCACCGTGTCAGTCAGTGCCGCCAGAAGATTCATCTGACGCTCGAATTTCTCGGCTGACTTGTCGTTCGGACTCATTTCACCGTCAGTTCAGGTCGGGATGGCACAAGGATCAGAGGGACGCAATCAATTTCTCGACTCGTTCATCGTGGGAACGGAACGGGTCTTTGCAGAGCACAGTTCGCTGCGCCTGATCATTCAACTTCAGGTGAACCCAGTCAACGGTGTAGTCACGCTTTCGTTCTTTTGCCTTGCGAATGAATTCGCCTCTGAGGCGTGCCCGGGTTGTTTGCGGCGGAGTTTCGACCGCCTCGTCGATCTCAAGATCGTCACAGACCCGCTCGACGAGGCCACGTTGCTGCATGCGATAGAAGATGCCCCGATTGCGATTGATGTCGTGATATTGAAGATCAAGTAACGAAACCTTTGGGTCGGTCAGTTCCAGTCCGTGTCGTTCGCGGTAGGCCTCGATCAGTTTGTACTTGATGACCCAATCTGCTTCCCGATCCTGACCGAGCGGATCCTTCTCGATTGTCGTGAGGGCCTTTTCCCACATCCCGAGAGCTTGTTTCTCAAGCGGTGACAGATCGCGTCGCTCGGCATACCGCAGCGCTCGAGTGAGGTACTCACTCTGGATTTCGAGGGCGGTGGCTTCTCGCCCGTTTGCGAGCCGGACTTTCCTGGTGCACGTCATGTCATGACTGATTTCGCGGATTGCCCGAATGGGATTTTCGAGGGTCATGTCCCGCAGAATCACATTTGGTTCTTCAAGCATCCGCAGCAGGATCGCGGTCGTTCCCACCTTTAAGAAGGTTGCGTACTCGCTCATGTTGGAATCGCCCACGATGACGTGAAGACGTCGATACTTCTCGGCATCAGCATGGGGTTCGTCGCGCGTGTTGATGATTGGCCGACTGCGTGTCGTGGCCGAAGACGTTCCTTCCCAGATGTGCTCGGCCCGTTGCGAAATACAGAACATTGCGCCTCGGGCGGTTTGGAGGACTTTGCCGGACCCGGCATAGATCTGGCGAGTCACGAGGAATGGAATCAACGTGTTGGTGTAGTGCGACAACTCTTCATTGCGGCCGGTGAGGTAATTCTCGTGACAGCCGTAGGAGTTCCCCGCTGAGTCAGTGTTGTTCTTGAAGAGGTAAATATCGCCCTTTATGCCGTCATCAGCGAGTCGTTGTTCGGCAGAGGTCAGAAGCTGTTCAAGTATCCGCTCCCCCGCTTTGTCGTGCACGACTACGTCGTGCAGAGAGTCGCATTCGGGCGTTGCGTACTCGGGGTGCGAACCGACATCGAGATAGAGCCGAGCGCCGTTCTGAAGGAACACATTTGAACTGCGTCCCCAGGAGACGACCCGTCGGAACAGGTAGCGGGCGACCTCATCGGGGCTTAAACGACGCTGTCCGCGCAACGTGCACGTAACGCCGTACTCGTTTTCGAGTCCGAAGATTCTCCGCTCCATACCGGCACGCTACCGGTGCCTGCGACGGGGAGGGCGATACGAACGAGGAACTATGAAAGGAACTGCGGAAGTTCGTTGCGCTCGATCCGACGGAAAGCCCGTCGGTCAGTGTGTCGATCGA
Source organism: Actinomycetes bacterium (assembly GCA_037139155.1). Lineage (GTDB taxonomy): Bacteria > Actinomycetota > Acidimicrobiia > Acidimicrobiales > Acidimicrobilacustridaceae > Acidimicrobilacustris. Next base: position 12,850 of record JBAXGZ010000032.1, read on the forward strand.
GTACAGCTACCTCAAGGTCCGAGGCTGTCAGGGTCCGATCGGGTCCGGCCAACGCACGAACGGCGACAGCGAGGACACCGGTGAGATCAAGACTGGGGGTCCAGGTTTCCTCGAGACGATTTGAGATCGCATCGGCATCGCCACCAAGCACGGTGAAGCGATCCTCGTCCATGACCGTTCCGTCATAGAGAATGTGGAAAAACTGATCATCAGCCTCGGTGTGACCGACCTCGGCGACGAGAATTTCAACTTCCATTGGCTTCATCTCGTGAGTAAAGACTTGACCGAGAATCTGCGCATATTGGTTTCCGAGGCTCCGGGCATCGACGTCCTCGCGGCTATAGGAAAAGCCTTTGAGGTCGGCGGCCCGAACCCCGGCGATCCTGAGTTGGTCGAATTCGTTGTACTTGCCCACCCCGGCGAACGCGATGCGGTCATAGATCTCGCTCACCTTGCGAAGAGTTGTCGAAGGGTTTTCAGCGATGATTGCGATGCCCTCGGCATATTGGGTGGCGACAAGAGAGCGTCCGCGGGCGATGCCCTTTCGGGCGTAGTCGGCACGGTCCTTCATCACCTGTTCAGGTGCGACGTAGAAGGGCATGCTCATTGGGCGCTCCCGGAGGTTTCGGTTGAGGTTTCCGGAATGCGGATCCCGGTGTCTCGAGAGGAGAGCGAATCGAGGAGACCACGGAACCGATCAGAGATCTCCGAATCGGAAACACGTTCGAAACCGCGTGCAGTGATCGTGGCGACGACGGGATAGATGCCACGAACCATGTCGGGTCCACCCGTTGCCGAATCTTCATCGGCAGCCTCGAAGAGAGCGGTGATTGCGAGGTCGACGGTGTCATCGCGGGTGAGGCCCTCGCGGAAGCGCATCTTCACTACGGATCCGGCCAGCGAGCCACCCGAACCACTCGTAGCGAAGTTTGATTCCTCGTACTTCCCGCCCGTGATGTCGTACTGGAAAAGTCGGCCAGTAGATCGGCGCGTGTCGTAGCCAGCGAAGATGGGAACAACCGCAAGACCCTGCATCGCGGCAGGAAGATTGTTCCGCACCATTTGGCCGAGTTGGTTGGCTTTGCCCTCGAGCGAGAGCTGCGATCCTTCAACTTTTTCGTAATGCTCAAGCTGAAGTTGGAACAACTTGACCATTTCCATGGCTGGACCAGCGGCGCCGGCGATGGCAACACCGGAGTGGCGATCGGCGGGAAAGACCTTCTCGATCGCTCGATGGCTGATGAGGTGACCTGAGGTGGCTCGACGGTCACCGGCCATCACGACACCATCGGCGTAACGAATAGCCACAACGGTGGTGGCGTGGGTGATCGATACTCGATCGCCCACGGACTCGGTTGGCGCCATGGGTACAAGACCCTGACGACGAGCCAAAGCGGCGAAGTCCGGTCCGGGATCATCGGTGGGAGTAAAGAACGGCATGCTCACGACCGGCAGGCTACCGGTTACTGGGCAAAGCGACTGCGGCTACTGCCCGCCCTTTTGAACGAAACTCCGAACGAAGTCCTCGGCATTGGTTTCAAGCACCTCGTCGATCTCGTCAAGGAGATCATCGAGCTCGGCCTTCAACTTCTCACCGGTCTCAGATCCCTGAGGATTCTCGTCGACCGTTGTCTCGGGGCGTTCGGCCGGTGTCCGTCTGATCTGCTCACGTTCAGGCATTGGACCTCCCTTGAATCTGCGGTGGATCCGACGGGGCGGCCACCTCTACGTGCCGAGTCGCTCAAGCAACTCCGCAGCGGTCTGACTGGATTCGATCACGCTAGCCACATGCGCGGCAGTTCCACGCGACGGCTCCATCATTGCCACTCTTCGCAACGGTTCGGTGCCGATATCAAAGACGAGCGAGTCCCAATTGGCTGAGACAATATCGTCGCCGAATTTCGCTAAACACGCGCCGCGAAAGAATGCCCGTGTATCGAGAGGTGGCCAGGAGGTTCCCTGCTCGATCGCCTTCGAGTCGCAGATCGATTCCAAGCCCACCCGGCGAGCGAGAGAGCGTTCAGGCCGGAGATCGTGGTACTGCAGATCGAGGGCGTGGAGCCTCGTGTCACCCCAGTCCAAACCGTGGCGCTCTCGGTAGGCCTCAATGAGGCGGTATTTGGCGATCCAGTCAACCGTTGTGGAGGCTTCGGACGGTTCAGTCTCGAGACTCGAGAGAACCCGAGTCCAACGATCAATGATCATCGGACCCACCTCCTCGCCTACCGACTCGAAGCCGCGGCTGTCGCTCCACTCAACCGCGCGCTCCAAGAGATACTGCTGAACGTTCAATGCGGTCGCCGTTCCGCCAGTGGCCATTGGTAGTGGCTTTCGGAGGCTGAGATCAGTGCTTACCGATCGCAGTGCCGCCAGTGGCGAATCGAAACGAAGGTCACGTGCAATCCAACCGTCCTCGATCATCGCAAGCACTATTGACGTAGTGCCAACTTTGAGGAAGGTGGCGACCTCACTCATGTTCGCGTCGCCGATGATGACGTGCAGTCGTCGGTATTTCTGGGGATCGGCGTGAGGTTCGTCGCGGGTGTTGATGATGGGACGTTTCAGCGTCGTTTCGAGACCGACCTCTTCCTCGAAGAAATCAGCGCGCTGACTAATCTGAAAGGGCACCTCGGTGGCCGATGCACCAAGTTCACTTCCGACCTTTCCCGCGCCGCAGAAGATTTGCCTTGAAATGAAATGAGGGGTGATTTCGGCCACAATGCGCCCAAAGGGCAGTTCACGATCGAGCAGGTAGTTCTCGTGACAACCGTAGGAGTTTCCTTTGCCATCAGAGTTGTTCTTGTAGACGACGATTGTCTGACCTTCGGGCAGGAGCGCATCTGCTGCGCGCATCGATCGCTCGAGGATCAGGTCGGCGGAGCGATCGAACGTCACTACCGAAAGCGCATCAGCACATTCTGGGGTCGAGAGTTCAGGGTGGGCATGGTCGACGTAGTACCGGGCACCGTTTGTCAGGACTGCATTGACCATGTGGGTTTCGACTTCGGGCGGCATCGCACCAGGTTCCATTACCCCACGAGCGTCGATTTCTGGACTCTCAAACTCGAAATCCCAGCCCACTCCTGGAGCTCCGTGAGCTGACCCGCCACTTCTACCGAGATCGCTCAAGTAGGCATTGATCAGAATCGAAGACGCGGTGATCGGGTTCGGGTCATCGGTTCCGCGATGAACGATGCCGTATTCGGTCTCAATGCCACAGATCTTCTTAATGGCCACGGTCTGGTCTCTCTTCTGCGTCCCGGGACAACCGCTCAGAGATATTGGCCGGTGCCGACGCGTTCTATTGATCGACCTCCGGAAGTCTCCGACTCGGCGTGCTTCACGAGCGTGCGGATGTAGATGATCCGCTCGCCCTTTTTGCCGGAGATCTTGGCCCAATCATCGGGATTGGTCGTGTTTGGAAGGTCTTCATGTTCCTTGTATTCCTGATGAATCGATTCGAACATGTCATCGACCCGGATGCCTCGTTCACCAGTTCGTAAGAAACGCTTGATGGCGAGTTTCTTTGCTCGCCGAACGATATTTTCGATCATGGCTCCAGACGAGAAGTCCTTGAAGTACATGATCTCCTTGTCGCCGTTTTGATACGTGACCTCGAGGAATTGATTCGGTTCATCCGCTCGGTACATCTCGGCGACTGTTTGTTCGATCATGATTCGAACGGTTTTCTCGGGGTCTCCCCCGCCGAGCGTCTCAACTTCGAGAGCATCGAGCGGTAGATCGGCGGTGAGGTACCTCGCGAATATCTGTGCAGCGGAATTCTCATCGGGACGTTCGATTTTGATCTTCACGTCGAGGCGACCAGGCCGCAAAATTGCCGGATCGATCAGATCCTCACGATTCGAGGCCCCAATGACGATCACATTCTTGAGAGTCTCGACACCATCGATCTCGGCCAATAGCTGAGGGACGATCGTCGATTCCATATCGGAACTGATGCCGGTGCCTCGGGTGCGGAAGAGCGAGTCCATTTCATCGAAGAACACGATGACGGGCCAACCCTCTTCGCTCTTTTCGCGTGCCCGTTCGAAGACCAAGCGAATTTGGCGTTCGGTTTCTCCGACGTACTTGTTGAGGAGTTCGGGACCTTTGATGTTGAGGAAGTAACTCCGAGCATGCGCATCGCCGGAGACTTCAGACACCTTCTTGGCCAGAGAATTGGCGACTGCTTTGGCAATGAGGGTCTTCCCGCAACCGGGAGGCCCGTACAAAAGAATTCCCTTAGGGGCGGGCAACTTGTGCTCGGCAAACAGGTCGTGATGCAGGAAGGGCAGCTCAACGGCATCCATGATCTGTTCGATCTGTGAATCGAGTCCGCCAACATCGGCATAGGAAATATCGGGAATCTCCTCGAGCACGAGTTCTTCAACGTCCGGTCGAGGCAGTTTCTCGAGGAGCATGGAAGCACGGGAATCGAGTAGCACCGAATCACCGGAACGAAGCTTGACGCCGAGAAGACCAGCGCCAACTTCGACCACCTGCTCCTCGTCGGCTCGGCCAACCACCATGGCTCGGTGTCCGTCCGAAAGGAATTCCTTAAAGGTCACTACCTCGCCGGTGTGTTCAGGGGCGCGTGCGAGAACAACATTGAGTGACTCGTTAAGGACGACCTCGGAGCCACGGACGAGTTCATCGGCAGAGATATCGGGGTGGAGCGAAACTCGAACCTTGCGACCTCCCGAGTAGACATCGACTGTCCCGTCATCATTTCGGCCAATGAAGGTTCCATAGGCCGCTGGAGGTTGTGAGAGCTTCTCAACCTCGTCACGTAGAGCGGCAATGTGGTCTCGGGCTTCACGGAGCGTGTAGGTCAGTTTTTCGTTCTGACTCGCTGCTTGTGTGAGCTGTCCCTTGGTTTCAAGGAGACGCTCCTCCAGAAGGCGGACGCGCTTTGGGGCGTCCTGTAGACGCCGGCGAAGAGATGCAACTTCTTCTTCGAGGATTTGGAATTGATCTCTCAGCTCATCGTCGGCGGCTGGTTGATTGACATCCTCGTTTTGGGCGCTCATCGGTTGTTCCTCCTCGTGCCTGTGCGGACCCTATCGGGAGGTTCGTGAGGAGGTGGATCCAGACGCCCGTGGATCGAGAGCGCTCGGGCGGGTGTTGAGACCAGAGGTAGGTGACTTGTGGCAACTGAATCGGGTAATGATCGGCCCGGTTCTACTTCCGGCGTCGGACCCACTATGGTTTCGGTCGTTCCCATCCCCCCTCACGAAGAGGTGTAGTGACACATGAAGGTCTGGATCGATCAGGATCTCTGTACAGGCGACGGACTCTGCGAAGAGATCGCCCCTGACGTGTTCACACTGCTTGACGATGGTCTCGCCTATGTCCGCGAGGGCGACAAGGTCTTCTCTGATCCGGGCGGCGCTGCTGGTCTCGCGAACATTCCCGACGGACAACTCGATGGCGTCATTGAATCGGCTGAAGAATGTCCCGGAGAATGCATCTTCATCGAAGTCGAGTAATCGAAGCGTTCGCGCCGAAGTTCTGAACGATGGGTCCCGGTTCGCCGGGACCCATTCGCGTCAGCTCAGACAGATTCCGGTGCTGACCGCTCCGGCGCCAACTGTTGCAAGAACTGCACGGAGTTCTGCAGGCGCAAGCGCATACGCGACGTCGTTGGTATCGCGAGCGATGGCGAAGGCAACGCCCACCACATTTCCGGTGGCATTGACTAAAGCGGAACCGGAATCTCCTGGTCGTAGTGCTGCTGAAAGCTCAAGAACCTTTCGTTCGGTCCGGGCATCTCCATAGATGTCGCGGCCGGTTGCCGTGATGACTCTCGCGACCTTGAAGGCTGCGATCCGCAGTGGCTCACCTCCGGGATGACCGAAGACACCGCCTTGCATGCCTTCGTCATTGACACTGGTGGTGTCGGACAATCGCAGTGCGGGTCGGTCGAATCCCGTGACGCGAAGGACCGCAAGGTCACGAGCCGGGTCAAAGGCAACGACCGTTGCGTTGAAACGGCGGCCGTCGTCACGAAGAACAGTGGTCGAAGCGTGTCCGGCTATGACGTGTGCATTGGTGGCGACGAGGCCATCGCCTACGACGAAACCTGAACCGTCCTGCACCTTGGTGCAGGCGGGTCCTTCAATCATCACAACCGACCGAGCAACCGTGGTTGCGACCTCGGTCGACAGGCCGGTCGTGACTGGGGGCGGCCCAACATCTGGTGTTGGCCGAAGCGCATCGAAAACATCAGGAAAGGATCCGTCGCCGATAACCGATCGAAGCGCCTGCATCGCGTCGGGAGCCTGTGGAAGTGAGTTGTCGACCGAGCGTGCAATCCACGAGTTCGAGGTTTGACTCGCTAGCCAGCTGGGCGAGGCGACGAGGACCGGTATCACGAGCCACAGGAGGACGATCACGCCAACAAGGCCGGCGAGACCGCCAAGAACTCGATCAACGGCGGCGAAGACACCGCTTCCTCTCGTCAGGGTGAGCTTCCCCCCGACAACGAAACCAAGTGCTTGGCCCAGGGTCGCACCGATCAAGAGCAGTCCAATGGACAGAATCAGGACGAGTCCCCGATGGGTGGACTCCAACTGAGAAAGGAAGCGGGGAAGAATCCAGACCGCGAGCGCCAAGCCAACAGCGAGACCAAGCCATGACACCACTCTGGTAATAAATCCGAGTCGGTATCCACCGAGGATGGCGAGCGCAATGGCGCCGAGAAGGAGCAGATCGAGCAGGCTCAATGATGGTCCCGGAACACTCGGATCATTGGATCAGCCTCAGCCGCCGAGCAGGCGGGCATGCGTCAGGAAACCGGTATGCGCAACCATTCGGTGATCGGGCCGAACAGCGACGCCCTCAACATGCCAGGTTCGGTTGAGGACCTCGAGGGTCTCGGGCATTTCGAATGGGCTGTCTTCGAGAGCCTGGCGTAACTGCATCGCCTGAACGATGCTCGGCGTGTACGCGAGCAGGATTCCGCCAGGATGCATCGCCTTGGCTGCATGAGGAACGACTTGCCAAGGTTCGGGAAGGTCGAGCACCACCCGATCGAGATCGGTTTCGTCGATTCCGTCATAGCAGTCGCGAAGCTCAACTCGATAGCGAGTGAGTGCCTCAGCCCCAAGGAACGCTTCGACATTCTCTTGGGCCCGCTCGGCGAAGTCTTCGCGCAGTTCGTAACCGATGATCTCGGCTCCGGCCCGAAGCATGGCCATTGAGAGCGCTCCTGAGCCGACACCAGACTCGAGAACCCTTGCGCCGGGGAAGATATCGGCATGCATCAAGATGGGACCAAGGTCCTTGGGGTAGATCACCTGAGCGCCCCGGGGCATCTTTAGGACAAAGTCAGACAAGGTGGGTCGCACCGCGAGGTAGGCCACGTTCCGAGTCGATTGCACCGTTATGCCTTCGGGTGAACCGATGAGTGAGTCATGAGGAACGAATCCAGAATGGGAGTGGAACTCGCCGGAGGGCTTGAGGGTGATCAAGTACCTGCGCTTCTTCGGATCGATGAGTAGAACGCGGTCACCCGCGATGAACGGGCGGCTCATCGGACCGGATGAGAGCGAGTAGGACCGAGATCGACTGGCACAGCGGAAACTCCGGATTGGTCAGGTAAACGGCCCCCCGCTCGATCGACGAGGCGACAGAACGCGCAGATCTCCGCAGTCGTGGGAGCCCCACATGATGCGCATGTTCCGAGCCCTTCGCGGTCGATAGACGATTCCTCGGCGAAGAAGCCCGCCGCACGGTCGAGGAAGCCGAAGTAGAAGGAATGCTTGGCGCCGGGAGACATGCGCTCGATTTCATTCAGGGCGTTCTTGTAACTCAGGTGCTTGTTTCCCGCAGCCATGGGGCATTCATCGATCAGGTAGTCAATCCCCTTCACGATGCAATAGGCCGCGGTTTCCCGCTCGGCCAGTCGCACGAGGGGCTTCACCTTGCGGGGGAAACCATTGCGAGCAGGGAGAACCGGCAGTTGCCGACCGAGGTACTCGGTATGCCAATGCAACGTGTTTCCGAAGAGCACCGCCGCTTCGTCATCGAGATTGTGACCAGTGACAAGAACGTCGTAGCCACCATTGATCGCAGCTTCATCGAAGAGATGACGCTTCGAGAGCCCACAGGCTGAGCACGGAACTCGCTTGGCCAGACGCGAGCCGTTCGGAATGTCGAAACCGAAGGTTGATGGAACATCAACCTCAAGGAGTTTCAACTGTCGCTTCTCGGCGAATGCTCGGGCGACATCGAGCGACGCATCGCTGTACTGCCCGATTCCCAGTCCGACATAGAGACCATCTGCGTCGTAACCAAGATCACGAAGCAGATCCCATATCGCCAAAGAATCCTTGCCTCCCGAAACGGCAACCAGAAGTCGATCACTTGGTTCGAACATCGAGAATTCCTCGATGGCTTTTCGAACTTGGCGATGACACTGCTCGATGAAGTGTTCGGCACAGAAATTGGAGTTATGGCGGCGGATGTCAATGATCGCTGGACCGCGGCACGTCACACACTTCATCGGAAACCACCTGAGATCACTGGACGGATTTCGATTGAATCATCATCAGAAAGGCTCTCGTCGCCAGGCACAAGTTCGCCGTCGCGCACTACGAGGACCGCCTCACGATTGAGGTCGAGTTTGTCGAGCAAGTTGATGATAGTGATCGGTCCCTCGATCTCGAGATCTCGCCGTGGATTATGTAGTCGTACCTTCACTCCACCATGTTCGCAGGCCGAGGGGCGAATCTCCTAGGCGCGCTGCAACTGACGTCGCATCTTGCGCTTGGCCCTCTTCTCGCTCTTTCGAGATTTGCGCCGCTGGCGTCGTGTCGGGGGAGCTGGTTCATGCCGAATGAGAAGCGTCTCGCCCACTGAGAGTTTGGTTCGAGAGCTCACCGTTGGATCTGGACGAAGAGCCCAAAAAACGGCCCGAATTGTCCAGGCAGCAACGCCAAGAATGAGCCACGGTCGGCTACCTCCGATGAGTCCTTTTTTGAAGGCGAGCCGGCGAATCTCATAGAGCAAGTTCATAACCGGCGGACCTCGACAAAGGTGCGCCGCCAGCGACCTCGCCGGCTACCGAGGGCAAACGCCACGATGACAAGAGTGACTGTGACTGCTGCAGCCGCCAGCACCGCGTAACTGCGCACTTCAGTCTCAACTCCCACGACCTCAGATTGAATGGCCCGGAACTGCTTTTCGATGTGGTCGCGGGTGATCGGGCCGGTATCGCTCATTTCTTTTCTCCTGGAAGTGGACCGGGTGCATGGGCGCCGACGCCACCCCTGCCAATACGCGAAATGGCGAGAGTGACGAGGCCGCCGAGCACCACGGCGACGATGAGATACGGAACCCATGACCAGAATCCGACAAACACGTCGCCGGTCTGGGTCTGAAGTGCCCGAAGGGCCGAAAGTCCGAACATGAACACGCCAATGGTGATCACGATCATTCCGCCCACACCGAACAGCAAATATCGGCCGATGTTGCGCAACGGATCGAGGGTTTCCTGACGCGCATAGGCGACGAGGAGATCCCAGAGGTCTTGCACGATCTCGGCTACTGATTTGGACGACGCCACGGATCTTCCTTTGGTGTTGCGGCCTTCGGAGCGAGCGGGTTGTTCAGCCCATCAAGGCTAGGAGTATCCCACTGAATGACTGCAACCGTGGATCTGACGCTCCGGGAGGTGCACGGATTCAGTTCTCTCCCGAAGAATCATGGGGGTCGAGGGCGCTGAGCGCATCGAGCATCGCAGTCTGTTCCTCGAGTAATGCGAGAAGAAACTCAAGCCGTTGATTTGGGCCCGTCGCCTTCAGGGCAGCGAGGCGATCGAGAGGCCCCAACGGGGAAATGGCCGTGAGCTGAAAAGACGCCAGATGCGGATCTGGATCGAGTTCCGGCGGTGTCTCGGGGTCGGTCAGAACACCGATTCGCTGCGCGACAGCCATTGTCGTGGCGAGAGTGCGGTCCAGCAGTGATTTGGTGTTTTCGTCGGCATCTTCATCGGGCCACACATCGGCCACGCATCGCGGGAACGGATCGTCCTCGAGCCACTGCACGACCCGTAGTCGTTCGACCCCCACGCCCATGATCGCCCACTGCCCGTCAGCGTTTTCCTCGGCGTCGACGATCCTGACCAACGTTCCCGAATTCGCTCG
>JBAXGZ010000033.1:0-22344 GCA_037139155.1 Actinomycetes bacterium
GGGGCTTTTCGTTGCGGGAACGATCGGAACCGGGTCGGGGACGCGCGCCCGAAGAGGAACGGTTGGTACGAGGGCGTTGTGACGCCATATGAAAAATCTCCTGCTGAGGTCCGCTGAGAAAGCAATGGGCCAAGTGGTGAGCACGACCGCAGTTTGGAGAAACCACGGGGTGCTGGGGCCTGAAGCGGTTCAGCGGCGCCGCCCCGGAAATGGAACGACCTGAGCAGCGTAGCCCGAGACGACTCACTTTCCCTCATCGCCCCCTGTGTCAGTGGTGCATGCGAGGCTCGTCCTATGGCATTCGGACAGCAATCAGGCCCACCGGCATCGTCGAAACAAGTCGAGGAACTTCTCGCGTTGTTTGAAGGCGCGGGCTACTCCTCGTTCCGTGAAGCACGCCATATCTATGGGCTCACACAACGACAGGCCGGCGGAAAGTTCACCCGGTCCGAAGCCGATGAACTCATTACTCGGCTTGCCGCCGGCGAGGGCGAACTCAATGTCGATCAAGCCGAACAAGCAATCGCGTCGTCTTCCGATGCCTCAGAGCGCGCCGCCAAACGTCAAGCAAATCGTCAGGCCGAAGCCGTTGCTGCCATGCCCGACGACGTACTGGCCGACGAACTCGCGCGTCGCGGCTGGGTCTGCATTCCTGGCGAGTAGCGCGAGTTCAGTATCAGGGCTGGCCCGCGTGCGGCACCGACACCTGCACGACCTCAATCGCACCATTCCGACCGAGCGGCGCGTGACGTGAGTCCGAAGTGGGTGCAGTCATGGCAAAGAGGTGTTTGCCTTCCGGTCCCCCGAGCATGCACGCGTAGGTGTTCATTGTTGTTTCGACATCATCAAGAACGACGCCACCTTCGCCGATACGCATGAGGCGCGGCGCAAGCGCGTTCGCAATCCACACCGCACCTTCGGCATCAAGGCAAATGCCGTCGGGAGCGGCCATGTGCGCTGAAAGATCGGCCCATACGTGTCGGTTCGAAAGTGAACCATCGGGCGCAATGTCGAATGCCGTAAGTCGAAGCGCAAGGGTTTCGGCCACGATCATCGTCTTGCCGTCGGGCGTAATCACCATCCCGTTCGGAAAGATCAATCCATCGGACGCGACATTGATGGTGCCGTCGGTATCAACACGACACATCACAGTTGTGAGTGAATCGGGATCGGCGAACAAGCCTTCGATCCCCTGCTCATCGAGAAACACTTCGTAATCGAAACCGAAGTTGCCGATGTACGCACGACCGTTCTGATCAACAAGCAGATCGTTGGCGTGCCAGGTGAAGTGCTCGCCGAGATCGGCGTGGGTTCTCAGTTCGCTGCCATCCCAACGCATGAGTTTGCGATCAAGCATCGAGGTGATGAGCAGATCACCATTAGGCAACCATCCGAGACCAGAAGGCTGCGATTCCACCTGAACGATTCGTTCGTCGTTGCCATCGAGATCGATGGCGTGCACGGCGTGGTCATAAAAGTCGGAATACCAAAGTCGACCTTGGTGCCAACGAGGGCCTTCACCAAAGAAGAGTCCGTCGCGAAGAATGGTGGCGCTCATAAACCTCTAACCCTTTGGCTTCCAGTAGGTGAGCACCGTTGAGTTCTCAGCAGCGGCGAGGATGTGATCGGCATCGACTTGCAGGATGTCGCCAAGTTCGACCGCAGCGAGAAGTGCCTTCTTCCACGCAGTCACGAATGATTCGTGAGCGGAGGCTCCGGGAGGATCAACAGGAACTGTCGCCGCGAGTCGGTTCTCATCCATGGGAACAGTTGTTCCGAACAATCCACAAAAAGCTGATCCGGTTTGGCCAAGGCCAGAAAGCGTCGCAACAGGAACGTCGACCTGCGGAGTGCGGATTCCACCGGTGGCGTTGCCTCCGATGCCATCGAGCACAAACGCTCCATCTTTGATGTTGAGTAGCGGACGCGAGGCTGGCGCTTCTCCAGTACGGATCCAGTTGTCGAGCGAATTGAGTGCACTACGCAACACATAGGTGTGCGGTCCGGCATTGATAGGTGACGAACAGGAAAGAACGCCGCCGTAGATTGATGCTGGCGGCGTCAGCATGGCCTGGAACAACGCCGCGTCACCGGCACCATCACCAGTGTCGGTATCGCCGATCCCGAGGTTGTAGGCATCGGCATGTGCAGTGCCCGCGACTTCCCACGTGCGAATCAGGTCGGTATCGGGTTGACGAGCGCCGATGAAGTTGAGGCCCCTACCCAACATGTCGGTTTCCGATTGGAACTGCAGGACCGGGACCTTGAGGTCAGTTCGAATGCGTTGATCGGCAGGCATCTTCACATCAACATTCAGCGCCGCACCCGCATTGCCTCGGCTGTGGATCAGATATCCGTCCCAGACATCGGTCATCGGTCCGACCGCATTCACATAGGTCGTGAGTCGGAACGCCGATTGGGACTCGCCAATTGCGATAACCCGTTCCGGCTTCAATCCCCCCAACAACACGTCGTTGGCGAACCACGCGGCCGCGCCGGTCTGCGTGTACATGTCATAGGAATACTGATCACCTGGATGCACAAGTGATCCATAACGTTCGGGATCGGCAGCTTTGAGTGTGAGACCGGCAACGAGAGCCATTGATGGTCCGCCGTCGATGCCAACGACCTGTGCAGATAGTCCGACCCACGCGTAGCCCTCACGAATGAGTTCGACATGGGTATAGGTCCAGTCCGGCGCGGCATCGAGACCACCGGAAACGTTCAACCATTCAACAATGACGTTGCCGTTGAACTTGGCAGGGTCGGTAGGGCGACGAACAATGGCACGGGTCTTGTACGCAGCAGTCGTTGCTGGTTCAACACTCCAATTTCCATCAACGGTTAACGCTTGAGCCGACTGATACGCCGTCGCTGTTCCACTTATATAGAACTCCGACTGTTCGTAGCCAAGCGCGGCAAGGTCCGAACCGGCAGCAGCGATGAACGCTTTGCCCGAACCGCCCGTTGCAGGAACAACAGTGGGAACCGTGACTGAATCACGCGATGGAGGCGAAGGTGCAATCACTTTGGGACCTTTCGTCGATGACGAACCACTCGATGAACAGGCCACGAGACCGACCCCCAGAAGGGTGACGGCCAGCACGGCGCCAAATCGTTGCCATGTCTTCACGTGCACAACTTTCATCAGGGGAGCCGAAACCGCCGACTACTGGAGAATCTTTGAGGCCTTTGCCGCGGCAATGAGGTGCTCAACGTCGTCTTGAAGGATGGCCCCAGCAGTAGCGGCCTTCTTCGTAGCTTCGCTGAATTTGGTGACGAATGCATCGTGAGATCCGTAGCGAGTCGTCAGGACTTCGGAGGTCAACGGCAACGTTCCTCCGAACAAAGAACAGAACGCGTTGCCTTTTTGACCCAATCCCGTCAACACGGCAACGGGAACATCGACATGAGGCGTGCGGATGCCACCCTTCGCAATTCCCAGTTCGTCAAGGTTGTACCCGGTGCCCGCAGTATCGACCTCGAGTCGGGGCTGCGATACCGGTACCTGATTCTTCGTGATCCACAGATTGAGGTCGCGCAATGCAGCACGGAGGATGTAGGTGTGAGGGCCCGTATTGATTCCATCGGCACACGTGATGAGGTTGTCGTACACACTCTTCGGTGGAGCAAGCATCGAATTGAAGTAGGTGATGTCGTTCTTGCCGTCGCCGGTGTCGAAGCCACCGCCACCGAGGTTGAAGTAGTCAGCATGAGCGGTGCCAGTCGCTTCCCAACTGCGGAACGTATCGGTGTCGGGCTGACGAGCTTTGCTGTAACCCTTGGCCCCGGCAACGTCGGTCTCGGAACTAAAGGTCAACACTGGTGTACCGAGATCAGTCCGAATCGTCGTACCCAGTGGTGGGGTCTGCGCCGGCAACGGGTCAACCGAAAGCGGCGCAGCATTTCCGCTTCGACTGTGAACGAAGTAGCCGTCAAAGACCTTGGCGGTCGGTGCTACGGCATTGATGTAGGTGGTAAGTCGACTTGCCGACTGCGATTCACCCATGCCGATGACGTTCTTCACTTTCAAGTCACCGAGCAACGTTGACGCATCGCGGCGCACTGCAGCGCCAGCTTGGCTGAAGATGTCATAGGAGTAATTGTCGCCAGGATGTGAAAGTGAGGAATAGCGCGCGGGGTCGAACGATTTCAGAACGCGATCGACACCCAGCGACATGCCGCCGCCCTCGATGCCAACTCTTTGCGCCGAAACTCCAACCCAGGCGAATCCCGATCGAATGATTTCCGGCGCCATGTAGGTCCAGTCCGGCGCGGTATCGAGACCAGCGGTGACATTGAGCCATTCAACAATGACGGTGCCGTTGAACTTCTTCGGATCACTCGGTCGACGAACAACAACTCGGGTGGCATAGGGGGCGGTTCCGGCTTCACGAGTTGTCCACGTTCCATCGGCGGTCAACGCGACGTCGCTGGTGTACGCCGTTGCGTTTCCTGACAAGAAGTATTCGTCTTCTTGATAGCCAACGGTCTTGAGATCAAAGACGGTTGATTGTTGTCCGTCTTGCGGGGGCGTCGGGGCAAGTACAACAAAACCTTTGCCACCACTTATAGGGCCCTGGATAGCTGCTTCAGCAACAGGACTGGAAAACACCGTGGTGGTCGTCGAGGACGAACCATTCGATGACGAGCACGCTGCAGCGGTGGCGCCCAACACCAGAACCGCAACCGATGCTGCCCAGAAACGCAAAGAAGATTTCTTGCGCATTATTCCCCCCGGAACGAGATAGACCGAAGACAGGATCTTTCCACAGGCTCGGCGGCCAATGTCGGCACGGGCGTACGATCACTCGATGAATCAGTCATTCGTGCGGCGAGTAGTCACGGGAATCGACGCCACTGGGCGTCATGTCATTACCCACGACGGTTCCTCACCCAACACGATCGTTACCGACACCGTTGCGGTGAGTGAAGTGCTGTGGATCGATGGGCCATCTCGCTCGATCGCCGATTCCCCCGACAAGATCGATTCAGGATTCACACTCGAGCCTCCACCGGGTGGCGCCAGTGCCCGTGTCATCCGCATGCCTGGCATACCCGACGGCGCCGACCCCGACAGCACGTGGCTTCGTGTCGCTGGCGATGACCCCAATAGTCCCGGCATGCACGCCACCGACACCCTCGATCTCATGGTCGTCATCGAGGGTTCTGTTGTGATGGGTCTTGAAGACGGCGAACGCACAATCGGTCCGGGCGAATTTGTGATTCAGCGCGGAACACTGCACCGATGGCGACCGGCCGATGAACACGGTTGGACGTACTTCGTCACCATGCTTCGCCCTGAGAGCAACGCGAAAGCCGACATCGTCGGTGTGAAGTCCGCAACCGCAGGAGAGAAACCGGTCCGGCGAGTAATCACTGGTTCGTCGGTTGTTGATGGTGGTGCCGCTGATCATCGAGTTGTTACTGATTCCGCTGTTGTAGATGGTGGTGCTGTCGATGCAATGTCTTCTCCCACGACGACGATCACTGACCTCTGGCATACCGGGGGGCCGCTGCAATCGGTCGACCAGGGCGGCGATCCTGATGGACCATGGTCGCTTGTCCCTCAAGTTGGCGGCTTGTGGTTCCGCCTTGTCGAGGTCACTCCCGCGCCGCCCTCCGAAGAGGGTTGGCATGCCACTCCGACGATTGATGTCGACGTCGTGTTGCGCGGACGCGTATTGCTTGATCTTCCCGATGGGGTGCAGACCGAACTCGGCCCCGGTGATGTTGTGATTCAACGAGGCACGAATCATCGCTGGACCGCAATCGGAGACGAAAAATTTGCCATGGCGACGGTGATGATCGACGCAAACGCCGACACCGCACAAACATGACCCAACGCCACAACGCGTCACTCGTCTCTCTCCATAGGCTTTGATCATGAGTTCTCTGCCGGCAGCGTTCATTGGTCATGGAAGTCCGATGAACACTCTTGAGACCAACCGCTACACGACCGCGTGGCGCGAATTCGGGGCGTCGATTGATCGCCCGCGCGCCATCGTCTGCATTTCAGCCCATTGGTATGTGCACGCAACCGTTGTTACGGCGATGCAAGCACCGCGCACGATCCACGACTTTTACGGTTTCCCCCAAGAACTCTTCGACGTCGACTATCCCGCACCCGGTTCACCCGCAGTTGCACAAGATGTTGTCGACGCATTGGCTCCGACCTGGTGTGGTCTCGATACCGACAGTTGGGGACTTGATCATGGAACTTGGTCGGTACTCGCCCATCTCTGGCCCAGCGCAGATGTTCCGGTGCTTCAACTTTCTCTCGACGCTCAGAAACCCATCGAAGAACACATCGAGATCGGCCGCGCGCTCGAGCCTCTGCGTCACGAAGGAATACTTCTCCTCGGAAGCGGAAACGTCGTGCACAATCTCAGTCTCATCGACTGGTCGAACACCGATGGCGGCGCCGATTGGGCCCATGTGTTCGATAACGCCACCCGCTCGGTGATGACAAGCGAACCGGCGCAACTCGGATCGGTTCTCGAACTCCCCGAAGCTCAACCTGCAGTGCCGACCCCAGATCATTTCTTGCCGTTGGCCTACATCGCCGGCATTGCCGATGCGGCGGATACACCCGCGAGAACGCTCATCGACGGCTATGCCTATGGATCGCTGTCGATGACGTCGTACGTCGTGGACTGAGATCGCGCCGCGTCGTCTGCGTTACGGCAACACGATTGGAAACTTCGGATCGGGTGGGTCGAGGAGTTCTCGCAAACGATCGATGGCCGAAAGATCGCCGATGGCAGTGGCGATGCCTTGTTCCACCAACGACTCGAGGGTGACCAGACCGATCACCACCAGCAGCAGTTGGGATCGGGGAATCCTCACCGTCAGCGCTGCGTCATCGACATGATGGTTGGCCACATTCGAGAGCACGCCGTTCTCGAGACGGAGCAGATGCCGCTCGTCGGTCTCGTCGATCGTCCAATTGATCGCGAAGCGATGATCGCCAGCCTTCATACCGTCGATCCGAATAGCGATCGCGTCGAATACCTGCGTCACCGAGATATGCGCCATGAGAGCAAGGGCATTCTGACCAGCGGGCCCCGACACTTCAGTTCCGCGCAACTCTTGTGCACCGGTGAGGAAAAAATTCCTCCACGTCGCGTTTTCCTGCCCATAGCCCAACTGTGTGTAGGTGCGGGCCAAAAGTTCCCGCGCTTGCATGTTCGACGGATCAGCGAACACCACGTGATTCACAACCTCGGCCACCCACCGGTAATCGCCGTCGGCGAAGCAGGTCTCAGCCTTCGCCAGCACCGCATCGGCGCCACCCATGAAGTCGACGTAGCGCACCGCCGCAGCTTCGGGCGGGTGAGGCCAGAGATGCGCAGGGTTGCCATCGAACCAACCCATGTAGCGCTGGTAAACCGCTTTCACGTTATGACTAACAGAGCCGTAGTAACCCCGGCAGTGCCACGACGATGCCAATGTCGGCGGCAGTTCGATCATCTCGGCGATTTCCGCTCCGGTAAACCCGCGATTGAGATAGCGAAGCGTCTGATCATTTAGGTACGCATAGAGATCGCGTTGCTTCGAGAGATAGTCGACGATGTTCTCGGTTCCCCATGTCGGCCAGTGGTGCGATGCGAACGACACATCAGAGTCAGCAGCAAACAACGAGATGCTTTCGTCGATGAAACCCGCCCATGCGTGCGCATCACGCACAAGTGCGCCGCGGAGAGTGACGACATTGTGCAAATTGTGTGTGGCATTTTCCGCCATGCATAACGCCCTGAAATCAGGGAAGAAAAAGTTCATCTCGGCCGGCGCTTCGGTGCCCGGTGTCATCTGGAACACAATCCGGACTCCGTCGAGCACAAGTTCCTGACCGGTGTAAGTGATCTCGATGGTGGGGGGCAACAACGAAAGCGTTCCCGAGGACGGGGCAGGGCCTAGACCGCAGGTCATCTGCCCTTCCGGACCACGGGGCAAAAGCGTTCCGTACATATAGGTAGCCCGACGACTCATCGCCGTCCCCGCCTGCAGATTCTCGCTTACTGCATGTTCGAGGAAATGCTCGGGCGCAACGATTGGGAGATCGCCAGCATGACCGTTCGGGACAACTCCGCCCGCGCCACCGAAATGATCAATATGGCTATGGGTGTAGATGAGCGCGGTGACGGGTCGATCGCCACGCACCGAGCGGTACAAACTCAGCGCCGCCGCTGCGGTTTCGCACGACACGAGAGGGTCAATAACGATCACTCCCTCGTCACCTTCGACCATTGTCATGTTCGAAATGTCGAGGCCGCGAACTTGATAGATCCCAGGTACGACCTCGAACAGCCCGTGGATCAGATCGAGTTGGGCTTGGCGCCACAGACTCGGATTCACCGATTCGGGGGCGTCACCCGATATGTCGCCGTAGGGACTCAGATCCCAGGCCACTCGGCCATCAGTGGCTTGAATCAGCGTGTCGTCAAGCGCGGCGAGGAATCCCCGTTGCGCATCGACAAAGTCCTGCGTGTTGTCGAAGGGGAGATCCATGGTGACAGCGCGCTGGTAGGCAGCAGTGTGTTCGGTGACCGACATGACTCACCCTTACTTGAGAGATCGACAGAAAGAACAGACGAGTCGACCGTAGCCCGAGACCGACCGTTACTTCGGGGGATCAGTTGCTAGTGGTAACTCGAACCAAAACGTCGTGCCTAGACCCACGACCGATTCCACGCCATAGGTTCCGTGATTGCTCGAAATGATTGATGCGACAATCGCCAGCCCGAGTCCGTTGCCGCCCGCCGCGCGCGCCCGGCCAGAATCGGCTCGATAAAACCGATCGAATAATTTCGGAAGATCAACAGCAGCGATACCTGACCCGCGATCCGAGACTTCGACTCGTGCAGTCCCGCCCACAACATTCGCCCGCAAGATGATCTCGGCATCGGTGTCGGTGTAGCGCAGCGCATTGGTCGTGAGTGCCGTGATGGCTTGAATGAGGTGATCACGATCTATCAGCACGGTCACAGGTTCAGCGCTGTCAACCGTCACCGGACGATCGGGCTGAACGACTGCGATATCCGAGGCCAGATCAGCAAGCACTCCACCGAGCTCTACCGACTCTGGAGTCGGGATTTCATGCTCATCAAGCTTGGCGAGCAACAAGAGGTCATCGACGATTCGACCCATTCGCGCGGCCTGGTTTCCCATCCGCCGCATCGCGTCATCGAGTTCCTCGGTGGTCTTGAATCCTCCGGCCTCATACAGCGCTGCATACCCCCGCAATGTCGTGAGCGGCGTCCGCAATTCATGCGAAGCATCAGAGACGAATTGACGAAGGCGCGCCTCGGTCGCCTGCGTGGTGTCGATCATTGTGTTGAGCGCTTGGCCAAGACGCGCCGCTTCGGTTCCATCGGCCGGTACGTCGATCCGCGCATCGAGAGACCCGGCCGAGATGGCGTCGGCCGCCTCGGTCATTCGACGGATGGGTCGAATACCAAGACGCATCACCCAGAACACCACCAGTCCCATGACCGAAAGGACGATCAGCGATGCAATTGCCTCGGTGACGATCAATCGGCGGACCGCAGCTTCGGTCTTCGAGAGCGAAACGCCGAAAACTCCCGTGGAGTCGTCGCCCAATCGAGTCTCAATGATGCGAACCCGAGTTGAAGAGCCTGAGATCGTCCGAACAGTCACCGGTTTTCCGAAGTCGGGTGTGTTCGGAAGTGCAGGAACAAGTTGGGGATCACTGGACGGCGCAATGTAGGTCGTGAGTTGTCCGTCAGAATCAATACGCCCAACGAAGTATTCAGAGAACTCCGTCTGGAGAACATTCTGAGCGTTGGGACGTGACGAAGCCGTTGCAAAACGTGCGATGACAAGACGCGATGCCGGTGCGATGCCCTCGAGTTGCTTATCGACCTGACCCATCAAGTACGAGCGCTGCACAAGTGTCACCGCGACGCTACTGACGCAGAGTAGAACGAAAACTGCGACGAAAGCCGCAATCAACCGGGTGCGAAGGGTCATCCTGGTTCCCGAAGGCTGTACCCGATTCCGCGAACGGTGTGAATCAACTTCGGCTCGACATTGTCGATCTTCTTTCGAAGGTTCGACATAAACGACTCGATGATGGAGGACTCTCCATCGAAGTCGTACTGCCACACATGATCAAGGATCTGGGCCCGGGTCACCGCGCGACCAGCGTTCGACGCAAGACAGAAAAGCAGTCGGTATTCGGTGGCCGAAAGCTGCACCTCGTTCTCACCACGCCAGACACGATGAGCATCATCGTCAATAACGAGATCATGGATCTGCAGCCGAGATGACAATGGTGATGTCCCTCGGCGACGGAGTTGCACCTGCACTCGAGCCACGAGTTCCTCGAGAACGAAAGGCTTCACGATGTAGTCATCGCCGCCGGCCATGAGGCCCCGCACCTTGTCATCAGTTTCATCTCGCGCCGTAAGGAAGAGCACTGGTGCTACACATCCGGCATTGCGGATTCGGCGCAGCACTTCAAAGCCATCGAAGTCCGGCAGCATCACATCAAGCACGATGGCATCGGGTCCGAATTTTTCGACTGCATCAACCGCTTCACGACCGGTCGCAGCGACGCGAATTTCGCAACCGTCGAGTTTGAGCGCGGATGCCACGAGGAACGAGATGTTCTCTTCATCGTCGACCACAAGTACCTTCGGTTTCAGTGTCATGCAGGAAGCCTGTCTTTCGGTCCTGTTCCAAACCTCAAGGAAATCTTGAGATCCCCTTGAGAACGAATGTTCCAGCCGATCTCAAGGCTACGTTGGCGATCATTCGAGGTCAGGGCGCCAGTGTGTCGACACCCGCCGGAACGAACCGGCGTTACCCAGCACAACCCAAAGAGGTCACCATGAAATCATCGAAAGTACGGGCACTCGTCGCCGCAGGAGCACTTGGCGCCATCGCCCTCACCGGGCTGTTCGCCGCAAACGCGGCCGGCGCCCTTGGAAACGGCACTCAAAGCCAAAGGTCCGGTCCGCTCGCCGGCATCACCGCCGAGCAGAAGTCATGCCTCGCCAATCAGGGAATCACCCGACCGCAGGGCAAGCCCACCGCTGAGCAGCGTCAGGCCATCATCGCGGCAGCAACGAACTGTGACATCACGCTTCCTGTTGGCCGAGGAGGGCTGGCCCAGCGAGCCGCGCAACTGACTCAAGAACAGCGCGACTGCCTCACCAGCAACGGCGTGGCCAAGCCTGATCACAGGCTGAACGCTGAAGAGCGGGCCGCGTTCATGACGCAACTCAAGGCTGCCGCTGCTACCTGCGGAATCCAGCGCACTCCTGCGAACTAATTCGGTCCATCGATCTGATCGAAGAGACCACTACTAGGTGACCGGCACCCCTTCGGGGGTGCCGTTTCGCGTGGTTCGTCAATCCAGCGTCGGAGGAACGGGCAAACGCAATGCCTGCATGTCCTCGTGCCGGGTCCGGATCTGCTCGTGATAACTCGGTTGAGTGGGAATCCAGAACTCCCCGGCTTCAACAGCATCGAACACGAGATCGGCAACTTCGGTCGGGGCCATTCCTCCGGCCGTCGAATCAGCCAGCATCGCTTCAACAAACTCAGCGTCGGGAGTTGGTTCACGGCCGCGGTCGATCCATCGTTCCTGACGGTTACGCCCCGACGTACCAATGTTGGTGTTAATCAAACTCGGGACAAGCACCGAAGCGGCCACGTTCTTTCCGGTAGTGCGCAGATCCTGGGCGAGGCAATCCGTAAGGCCGACAGCGGCGAATTTCGACGTGAAGTAGGGACCGGAATAAGCCCCCGTAACGAGTCCGCCCATCGACGCGGTATTCACAATGTGTCCTGGTGAGTCGGCCTCAAGCATCCGGGGCACAAAGGCTCGTACCGCGTGGATGAGTCCATCAACATTGACTCCCATCACCCATTTCCAGTCGGCCATGGTGCGTTCCCACATGAGCCCGCCGCTGAACACTCCAGCGTTATTGCAGAGGAGGTTCACCTGACCGAATTCGCCAAACGCGGCATCGGCCAATCGGATGACGTCGTCTTCCACCGAAACGTCGGTACGAACACCGATTGCTTGCGCTCCAATCTGACCAAGCGCAGCAACGGTGTCGTCAAGGCGAGGCTGTTCGATATCGGCAGCAACAACGCGCATTCCGGCCTGGGCAGCTTTCTCGGCCAACGCACGACCGATGCCGCTGCCGGCCCCAGTGACGACAGCGACCATCCCTGGTTCGATCTTCATGACGTTCTATTTGTCCTGATCGAGTTTGAAGACTCGCAGCGCGTTCTCACGGAGGAACTTCGGCCACACGTTGTCATTGAACGGCACGTTCGGCATATCGGAGAACTGCCGCTCGAGGCTGAGCCCGGCGGGGAAATATCCGCAGTACATGATCTTGTCGCTACCACGTGAGTTTGCGTACTTGATGATGTCCTTCGGATAGTGCTTCGGAGCGAAGGCACTCGTCATGTAGTGAAGACCCGGCCACTTGAGCATGAGCTTCACGGCGAGTTCGGTCCACGGTTCGCCACCGTGCATCATCACCATTGTCAGATCAGGGAAGTCGTAAAGCACCTCATCGAACTGTTCAACATGTTGAGGCCAACTGGGCATGCGAGGTCCGACGATGCCGCCGTTGATGCAGATCGGGATGTCGAGTTCACAACAGGTGGCATAGATCGGATACATCTTCTTGTCACCGACACCAACCTGCGGGACCATTCCACTCGGGAATGTCATCGCCGCAACGATGTTGTTCTCGGCCTTGAGACGCTTCAGGTTCCGGACTGTCTCCATTCCCTTATTGGGATCGGCCTGGGCGCAGAGATGGAATCGTCCGGGATGTTCTGCTTTGGCTCGAATGGAATGCTGGTTCACGCCAGTCATGCACTGTTCGATGTTGAACGCATCCATCTTCTCGACGATCCACGCCACGACATCGGTGTCTGGCGAGACGACATCGGGAACGTCTTTGAACATGTACTGAGCGGGAAACTCAAACTCCTGGAGTGACTGCTTGTCCTTCAGGTTGGCCTTGAAGAAGTCGTACGCGGCCTTCTTTTCCTCGATGCTCGTATAGGGAAAACCCATCCCGAGATCGACGATGCCGATATCTGTCGGCATACCCATGTTCATCCCCCTGCAACTGTGCGCCAGTCCCTTGACCAGCAGTCCTGCGAGTGTAGAGCGAGCGCGACATCATCTTCACAGAAGCACCGCCCTCGCCCTAGCGTTCCTCCGTGGAGCTACCCGATCTTGATCCGATTCTCACGTTCATCATTGCGGCACACACCGCAAAGAACTCAACTCTCGTCGTTGGTGTCACCGGTGGGGTTGCGGTCGGAAAGAGCACATTCAGTGATGATCTCGCCCGCCTTCTGAACTTGGAAACCGGACTCACTGTCGTCGTCGTCGCCAGCGACGGGTTTCTCCATCGCAATTCAGTTCTTGAGGAAATGGGCATCAGCGACCGCAAAGGCTTCCCCGAGAGTTACGACGCGAGGGCGATCGAACAGTTCCTGACCGACGTCAGATCAGGCTCGCCCACGTTCGTTCCTGTTTATGACCATCACACCTACGACATCACTGACACTGTCATTGAGCTCCTGCCCGCCGACATGGTTCTGTTCGAAGGCGTCAACGCGCTGCAGTTCGCCGAACATCTTGATATCGGTCTGTATCTCCATGCTGACGAGCCGGTGATGAGGGCGTGGTTCGTCGAGAGAACCCGTGGCTTACGTGAAGCAGCGCGAAGCGAGTACTCCCCGTTCTTTGATCCTTGGCTCGATGTTCCCGACGATGTGTTTCTCGCCATGGTCAATGGCGCCTGGGAGATGGTGAACCTTCCCAATCTCGTTGATCACATCGAACCCACGCAGACCTTGGCTCATGCAGTGATTGAGTGGGAGGCTGACCACAGCATCCGAGTCATCACCTTCAGGGAGTCTCTGTGAGCGATATCGATCTCATTCAAATCGCCACGCCGGGGTTCTTTGCCGCTATGGGTATTGAAAAGTTCGCTCTTGATCGCCAAGCCGCCGCTGGCGATGACTCTGCTATCGGATTCGAACGCCGCGATTCGATCGCCAGCCTCATCATGGGTACTGCAAGCCTCTATGTGCCTCTCGCCCTCAATGCACTCCTTTCTCCGGTTGCCCCAGGGCGGGGGAAGTACCGAAAGGTTCTCGCCGGCACCGCAGTCGGAGCCGCTGCCCTCACGACCGTTGCCGATGTCCTCGCCCGACGCGAAGACGATTCCAAACTCACGAGGCTGGCCAAAAGGGTTCGCCCATCGGCGAGTGTCGCTGCTGTCGCCGCCGGAGTCGTTACCGGTTCGACAACATGGGCGGCCCGCACTTCAGCGCAGCACCTATGGAATTCCCGCGGCGCAAAGCGCGATCTCGGAACTGGTCTGGCAGCAACGGCCGGTGCGCTGCTGGCCTGGGATTTTCTCTACTACTGGAATCACCGCATCCAACACGAGAGTCGCTGGTTATGGGCGATCCACGTCGTCCATCATTCGAGCGAGCACTACAACCTGACCACTGCTCTGCGTCAGCCCGTCGCCGACGTGTTCGGGATGTTTGTCCCCTACGGGCTCATGGCGTGGATGGGCTTTCGCCCGCGTGTGATCGAGAACGCCCGAGCAATCAACCTCATCTACCAATTCTGGATTCATACCGAAGCAATTAATCGTCTGGGCAAGGCAGAAGAGATTCTGAACACTCCTTCACACCACCGCGTTCATCATGGCGTGCAGCACGACTATCTCGACCGGAATTACGGCGGAATCCTCATCGTCTGGGATCGACTGTTCAACACGTTCCAACGAGAGGGAGAGCGCGTGCGTTACGGGCTCACAAAGAACATCAACACGTTCAACCCGATTCGTATCGCCACTCATGAATACGCCGCCATCATTCGCGATGTCGCCAATTCCACGAGCTGGCGGGAACGGCTTGCTCATGTGTTCGCTCACCCCGGATGGGAAAAGAAACGTCGAGGCGACACCGACGGCTCGACGCTCGCACTGGCATCCTGAGGTCAGTTGGCCTTCAGACGCAGCACAACTCGGAACTCTGATCCGACACCAAGCGTGGAGTTCACCTCGATCCGGCCACCATGTTCGTCAATGATCTTCTTGCAGATAGCGAGACCAAGCCCGGAGCCGCCCACCAAACGCGCTGCCGAGGAATCGCCTTGCCAGAAGGGATCAAACAACTTCGTGAAGTACTCAGTGGAGATTCCTTCTCCCCGGTCAATGACCGAGAACACAAGGTCCTCCTCGCCGTGGACCTCGGTTCGCAGAGTCACCGACGTACCGGATTCGGCTATCGCTATCGAGCGACCTCCCGAGATCTTGCCGAAGTCTCTGTCGCGAACTGATCGGTCGCGAACTGAACGCGTCGCAGGAACGTCCAAACCCAAGGCTCAGACAGCGGCGCCGATTACGACCGATCGACTTCCTTTCTCGTTGATCACAGCATCCGATCGACGAGAGTCCGGGGATCATCATGAGTGAGATCAATCTGGTCTAACTCGCTCGATCCGTTTTCCTCGGCAAGGAATTCGACGGCCGGTTGCGAGAAAGAAACGCGCCGGCATCAGCAAGGATCAATTGGCCAGTGATGCAACGAGCAAGATCGCTCACAAGAAACACCGAAAGACGTCCGAGTTCATCGAATTCCGTCATTCGTTGCAACGGGGTCGCAGCCACGAGTGCTCGTAAATGCTCATCGTCGAACACGCCGCTGACCGTTTCGGTGAGGGTGGTGCCCGGCGCAATCGCATTCACACGAATCCCTTGCGGTCCCAGTTCCACAGCCATTGTCTGCGTCAGATGATTGATAGCCGCTTTCGCCGCACCATAGGCAGCCATGAACGGAGCGGGACGAGTGGTTTCGCCCGAACTCACATTCAAGATCACACCGCCACCCGTTGCGGCCATGTGTCGCGCTTCGGCAGCTGCTGACAGAGCAGTAACAATCAGGTTCTGATCAACCAATTCCCGCCAGTGTTCACCATCAAGAGTCATAAATGGCCCGGGTGATGCTTCGCCGTACATCCCGACGTTGTTGACGGCGATATCGAGGCGACCACCAAACTGACGAACTGCATCGTCGATAGCGTCCGCGAACGCCTGGTCATCACGAGCATCGGCGATAACGGCAAAGGCGTCGCCACCGTCATCGGAAATGGTGCGAACAACTTCGCTGGCCTTCTCAACGCGAATGTCATGAACGGCGACGCGCGCGCCCGCTCGAGCCAGCCACCGAGCGATTTCCGATCCGATACCGGCGCCCGCGCCGGTGACCAGCGCATTCTTGCCGGAAAGATCAATCTCAATACTCATTGCATGATTCCGGTGAACAGTGCGATCAATTGATCAACAGCTGCATCGGCCCATTCCTGGAGGGTGGATTCATCAGTGCCGCCTATCGGATGCGGAAGCACCAAGAGACGAGTGCGCGGCGCGCCGAAACTGGCTGACAGTGTCTTGGCGACGGGTTCGAATTGCGTCGTCGTAACAACAACAGTTGGCTTGCCGTTGCGTTCAAGTTCAATCGCATCGTGCACTGAATACGCCGTACACGAGCCACAATCGGCTGCACCCGTGATGACGATGTCGGCCTGCGCCAACATCAATTCAAGGCGATCAGGGGCCAGCGGAATCGCCGCATTCGCGGACTGACCGAGCGGGCCCTTCTTGGTAATGACCGACACCACTGCACCGGTGCGAGCAGCAAGAACTTCAGCGGCTCGCGTCATAACGACATCGGCATTGGGTTTGCCATTATCGAGAACCGCGATCCGAACTCCCGCCAGCGAGGTCGGCGAGGGGGCTAAGGACGTCGAGAGGGGCCCGGGTTCGGAATCGGGCAAGTACACCGAGATGCTCATGATCAACCCTCCACGGGAAGTGTTGCGCTTCGAGTCATTCCCCAACTGGGCACAACCAGCGAATGCTTTCCTGGTCCCCCAGCGACCAACACCTTGATGTTGTCGGCATCTCCGGTCATCGGAAGTAACTCTTCGTCGGCAACCGCTTTCATCCAGTTGGCCCATGCCAATTCCTGGAAGTGTTTGCGAAAGAGCCACGCGGGATACCGAGCCGTGTTGAACAAGTAGTTCGAAACATCACGACGTGTCATTCCCCGCTCGGCGATGCTGGCGGCGTGTTCAGGTCCGAGCACGATGAAGTACTCGGCTTGGCTGATTGGCGCGTTGTTCTGACCAAGCGATGTCATCGCTGATGCGATCTTGTCGAGGATGAGGGCAGGATCACCGGCGGCTTCAGCATCGTGAACATTGTGCGGTCCTTCGCCGCAATGAACAGTGACCGCGCTGGGTGCATCGACACCTTGCGAGAACGGATAGGACTCCCACGGTGTTGCGTCGAGATTCTCGGCCGCACAGAAGGTGTACTTCGCCGGTTGGCCATGGGTTGCTGCATCGCCAAAGCCCGGCTTGGCGCCAGCAACGTGAAGCAACACCAAACGCACCGCACGGCCGACCGTTGCATTCGCACGATTTCCGGGCCCGAATGCACCAACCCCGGAATTGAATCCTGCAGTCTTCACAATCTCGCCGTGGACGATGATCATCGGCGCAACGGGATGAGTCGTGGCATTGACTCCCCGAAGGTTCACTTCCGGTTGCGCCAGCGCCCGAAGCGCACTGAGCACGACGGGAAAGACTTCGGGGGTGCATCCCGCCATGACCGCGTTGATGGCAACCACACGACGAGTGATGATCCCCGATCGGGGTTGCAACGTAAACAACACTTCATCGACATCACCGGTGGCGAACTGCAACATTGCCTCGACTCGGTCACGGGTCGGAGCGACGACAGGCAGACCATCGCCCAGGCCCCGTGACTCGAGGAGTTCGAACATGGCCTCGGGTGACTCGTCAGCAATGTCGACGAACTCCGGTGTGTAGTTCTCCACGCCTACCCCAGTTCTCTCGTTCGAGCACGCTGCCCCACAACGACCTATCGTTCGTGACCCTATTGCAGACCACCGTTCGCTCGCCCCAACTTGGGAGTTCCGATGCCAACCAGCGCCGACGTCCTACCCCTCATTGAGCGCTACTGCGCAGCGATGACTCGCCAAGACCGCGAGACCTGGCTCGACTGCTTCACCGACGATGCCCGGCAGGAAGATCCGGTGGGAGCACCGGTAAACGTCGGACGTGACGCCATCGGCAAATTCTTCGACGAGAACGTCACCGATCTCACCTTGTCCGTGGCCGCTCCCCCGATTGTCGTCGGCAACGAGGTCATCGCCTTCTTGAGAGTCGACATCATGATGGGAGATCAGAAGATGGAACTGCCTCGCATTGTGGATCACATCATTCTCAACGAAGAGGGAACAAAGTTCACCAGCCTTCGTGCCTTCTTCGACTATTCCGAACTTCGTCCGGCCTGATCCGGACCACTCGAATCTTCCGGACTCGGCACGCACGAATGACGATCGTCGACACTCACACCCACGTCGCCAACGGTCGTGATCCACGATTTGTTTCGATGTCGTCAGGACTCACCCGCGACTGGTGGACGTCGGGCGGATCTGCAGAGGACATGCTCACCGAGCTCGACACCAATGGTGTAGATCGTGTCGTATTTGTTCAAGCAGTTGGCGCCTATGGCTACGACTGTTCCTATGCCGCAGCGTCCGCGGCAGCCCATGCCGATCGCGCAGCATTCGTTGCCGCTATCGACATGAACAGTCCTGATCCGGTTGCCGATCTCGATGCACTGCTGCATGCACCACCCAGCGGTGTTCGCATCGCAGGTGTGCGACTCTTTGGCGTTGGGGGTGACGCTCCTGATTGGCTCGCCGATGGTCGTGCCCAAGCGGTCTGGGAATGCGCCGCACAACACAATCTCGTTCTCGTCCCCACACTGTTCGCCAGTGAGTTCAAAAATTTGCGATCAGTCATCGAATCGAACCCGCAGGTTGCTGTCGCTATTGATCACTGTGGATTTACCGACATGGTCGACGGCGACGGCGAAGCGATGTTGTTCGCACTCGCTGATCTCCCCTCGGTTCATCTCAAAGTCACGTCGTATGTTCTTGAGGCTGCCGAACGCGATGAAGCAGACCCTGCTGGGGTTGTCGAACGCCTAGCAACAGCGTTCGGAACCCATCGAATGTGCTGGGGTTCTGATCACCCACAAGACCAACGTCATGACTACGCGGGAAAACTCGCGCTCGCGCATCGGGCAACCCGTGCCTTCGACGAACCCTCACGCGCGCAGTTTTTCAACGACACCGGCGCACGGCTGTTTTTCGGTAACTAAATCAGTTCAGCTGAATTCGTGACGGAACGCCCGCACGACATCGGAGTAGACCTCAAGCGCCTCTTCGTACTGCTCAGGCTGATTCACCGTGACACGAAGATCGGTGACTCCGGCTTCGATGATCGGACGCGAGGCCGCCATAGTCGCAACGAGATCGAGGTTGCCGTCGCTGTCGCGCACCGCGGCTGCGTGGCCCTGAACCTGGAACGAAGGATCGCCACCCGCTGCTTCCACCGCCGCGCGCAGTTTGGGAATGGCGTTGACGAGGTCGCCGCCATCGGCACCCCACGGGATCCAGCCCGAACCGAACGCGGCGATGCGTCGGATCACTCGAGCATTGATCGTCCCGCTGATCCAGATCGGAACTCCGCCGGCCTGGCGAGGCTTTGGCATCTGGTGAATCTTCTCGAAGGAAAGTTCCGGCGAGCTATAGGTAGCGACCTGTTCGCGCCACAGCAATTGGCAGACCTCGATGGTGTGATCGAGCAGTCGTCCACGGTTGTCGTAGTCGAGACCGCACGCGTCGTATTCTTCTTTCTGCCATCCGACCCCGACACCAAGTTCGAGTCGACCACCGGTGAGCACGTCGATTGTCGCAGCTTGTTTCGCCAGCACCGTCGGCGTGCGCAACGCGGCAATGAGGATCGCGGTATTGAGACGAACACGTTCGGTGAGGGCACCGATCGCGGTGAGCACGGTGAGCGGTTCGAGCCAGTTGCCGTCGGAATCGGTGGGTTGCTTGCCACCTACCGACCCACCCTTCTTCGGATCGCCGTAGGCCTCGAGGTTTTCGCCATACGCGACGTGATCGCTAACCGCAATGCGATCGATACCGGCAAGGTCGGCCGCTCGGGCCTGATCGAGGATGTATCCGAACGAACCGGGATCATCTTGTCGGAATGTGCGGAGTTGAATCGAGACCTGAGGGGTTGACATGGCCTCATGCTGCCATGCCCGCAGAGATCAAGCCCCCTGATCTCACACGAACTCCTCAATTTGGTCTAAACACCTCCGGTGATTCCTCTCTGGGCGCAGATCATTGGGGCTCTTGCGGCACTCGCCTCGATCACAAGTGCGTCGACCCAAACCACCCGAATGGTCCGTGTTCGCACCGCCGACGGAATCTCTCCGTCGGCATGGATCCTGCTGACAATCTCGTCGCTCGCGTGGTTTGCCTATGGGGTATCGGTGCGATCGCCACAGCAGATCATCGCCAATGGTTCGTGGGTGATCCTGATCATTGTGCTCACGTGGTTCATGTTGAGGGACCATTTGATGCGAGCGCGCATCGGCGCGGAACTCCTCGTCGCATTCGCTCTTGCTGTGCTGCTCGCCATTGGCCATATCAACGAAAACCTCCTCGGTTGGATCGGGATACCGACCTCTTTAACCTTGAGCATTCCCCAGATCCGCTTCACCGTCAGGCACGGCCGCGGCCCCGGGATCTCCCTCGCCGCGTGGGTCTTCCTCGCGTCCTCGTCGTACCTGTGGTTCATCTACGGCATCGGTGCCGGTGAAATTCCTGTCATCGCCAATTCGGGAATCGCCGCATTGCTCGGAACCATCGTCGTGGTGGCACTGCTTGTGAATCCTGGATCGAAGAGCGCTTCAGTCGACGAGTCGTCGAGCGATGCTCACCTCGTGGCCGGCGGGATCAAGAATGTGGAAGTACCGCTCACCCCAGACCGCATCTGACGGAGCCATCGTCGGCGTGTACCCGGCGTCGAGAAACGTCCGGTGGACAGCGTCGACGTCGTCGACCCAGAGGATGAACCGACCCCACACCTGCATCGGTGGTTCCCACGCCGGATCGAGCTGCAGGTTCAGAAACTGTTCGTGGCCAAATTTGAAGGTAGTGAACGTGGAGGTCGGGCCGCCGAACACCACTTCGGCTTCCAGCACGGCATAGAACGCCACCGAGGCCGCCATATCGGCGGTGATCAGGGTGATGGCATTAATGGAATCGACACGACCGGACATAGCGCTCTATTGAGTCACATCTGAGACGGCGCCGCTGTTTCGAGACTCGCGAATTTCCGAGTGCACAGTTCGATGTGCATCGTGCGTTCCTTCCCCATCGGCGGGTCCGAGTTCGTTGCGAACACGCCATGAACTTGCTGATCCGCCCTCCAACCCCCCGACCTAGGAGTCGCCCATGAACGAACCCGAACGACCCGACACCATCGCCGAGGGCCTTGCGTCCTCAATCGCTCTCCCGCCATCGCCGTCTTTCGATGCCATCACCGTTCAACGGGTGATCGGCGCGTTCTGCGGTTCGGCAGTGGGCGATGCACTCGGTGCGCCGTTCGAGTTCCTTCCCCCCGGTTCCTACCGTGCTCGCTTTCCGCAACCGGTACTGGGCGATACCGGTGAAATGTGTGGCGGCGGACCGTTCAATTGGCGCCGTGGCGAATTCACCGACGACACGCAAATGGCGATCGCTCTTGGTCAGTCCATTGTTGAGTGCGGCCGATTCGATGCCGACGACGTGTGGAGTCGCTTCCAGACGTGGCGTCGCAGTGCCAAAGACTGCGGGATCCTCACTGGTCGTGTGCTGTCGCAGCCTGATTGGGTCAATGCGGCCGAGATCGCTCATAACGCGACTGGTCGCAGCGGTGCGAATGGCGCGCTCATGCGAGTCACACCCGTTGCGCTCGCGTGGTGCGGTGCCGATGAAGAAACCCTCATGACCGTCGCCCGCGCACAGGCTGCACTCACTCATTTCGATAGCGCCGCTGGATGGGGCGCAGCCATTGGTGCAGCCCTCATTCGCCGAGCGGTTCTGGGTGAAGATCCCATCGCCGCACTGCCTGAAGTGTTGACACAGGTCGACAGCGACCATCGGGAACGCTTCGCCCAGATGCTCGATGCGTCATGGGAACCCAACCGCGCCGATGATCCATCGAACGGTTCGGTCTGGACATGTTTGGCTCAAGCAGTGTGGGCCGTTCGCCACAACGATCGCTTTGAAGATGTTCTGGTTGCCGCGATCGACTTGGGGGGCGATACCGACACCGTCGCCACAGTGGCCGGCGCCATTGCCGGCGCTCGCGACAGC
>JBAXGZ010000034.1:0-21911 GCA_037139155.1 Actinomycetes bacterium
CCGAATGAACGTCCCCCAAGCACGAGTCGGTTCGCCCGGATCCGCAACGACGCCGTGAGTTGCGCTGCCTCTGCGACAACAGCGTCGATCGCAACCGGGGCGCGGTCGACTCCCTTGCGCCCCGCTTTGCGCGCCGGAAAATCCATGCGTTCGACTGGAAACGGGGCAAAGGCATCGGCCACGGCACACAGCGTGTGGTGGTCCCGATCGGCACCGGCTCCCGGGGCGAGGAGCACTGCCCCAGCGGTGCTCATCGACCAATCAGAATACGACGGGCCTCGGAAAGTTCCGCGATCCTCTGGGCAGCACCATCGACCGCCGCTCCATGATCGGGATGAACCTCGCGAAGTCGATCTCGATACTTGCGTTGAATATCGCGTGAAGATGGCGACAACGCGTCGCGCGCGAAACCGAGTCGTTCAAGCGCCCACTTCACCGGATCGCCAACCGCGCTGCGCGCGCCGAGCACACCGCCGCGAAACCCACTGAGTGACGCGATGAGTTCGGGACCAACTGGTCCACCCCACGAAATCGCTCGACGAATGATTTCCATGATCGGACGACGAAGTGAAGGCGCAAGTTCAGCCGCGGTATAGACCGCGCCAAGAATTTGCTGCTCGGGGGATCCTTGATCATCGAACTCGAACGCCAACTTCTCCCCGTCACCGAAGAGTCGATGGGTCACCGAGTTCAAACCGATGGTGTCAACCTGAAGTCTGAACCGCATCCGCGGCTGCGAGATACGCCGACCCGCCTCAAGTTCGCGGGTGAGGGATTCGAGATCGGGCACCATTTCTGGATCGATGTCAGCCACGAAACGGGCCACGACACCTCCCAGCAGCACGCCGCCGAAGCCCGGAGCCGGTTCACACGGAATCGAACTCTGACCGAGCGCGACTCTTCGAGTCGGCGCATGCGGCCGGGAACAGAAGATCTCGAGTTCGGCCAGAACCACCACACGGGGAGGGTATCGCCATGCCTGACCGAGGATCCGGTCGAGCAGTAATGAGCAAGTATCCTCTCCCCCCATGACCGCCGTGCCTCTTGACCGAAACATTGCCCTTGATCTCGTCCGTGTGACCGAGGCCGCCGCTCTCGCAGCGAGCCGCTGGATGGGTCGCGGCGACAAGGAAGGCGCCGATGGCGCCGCGGTCGATGCCATGCGCCTTGCCCTCCGGACCGTTTCCATGGACGGAACGGTGATCATCGGCGAGGGCGAGAAGGACGAAGCCCCAATGCTCTATAACGGAGAACGCATCGGAGATGGCTCTCCCCCCGAATGTGATATCGCCGTCGACCCAATCGACGGAACGACGCTCACCTCAAAGGGTCGCGGAAACGCGCTCGCAGTCATCGCCCTCTCCGAAAAGGGGTCGATGTTTGATCCTGGACCGTGCGTGTACATGGAGAAACTCGCCGTCGGCCCAGATCTGATCGGACTGTGCAGTATTGAACTCTCGCCCACCGAGAATCTGAAAGCGGTCGCCAAGGCCAAGCGGATCGACATCCGCGATGTCACCGCTGTCGTCCTCGATCGTGATCGTCATGATGATCTCGTTGCCGAGATCCGCGAAGCCGGTGCGCGTATTCGTCTCATCCCCGACGGCGACGTCGCTGGCGCAATCACGACGGCATGGCCCGACTCCGGAGCTGACATCATGTTCGGCATCGGTGGCACGCCCGAAGGTGTCATCGCCGCCGCTGCACTTAAAGGCATGGGCGGAGAACTCCAAGGACGCCTCTGGCCCCGGAACGACGAGGAGCGAGCCGCCGCTATTGCTGCCGGTTACGACCTCGCCAAGGTCCTCGGAACTGACGACCTCGTTGCTGGCGACAATTGCTTCTTCGCCGCTACCGGGATCACCGACGGTGAACTACTGAAGGGCGTGCATGTCAGTGCTGGATTTGTCTCCACGCAATCGCTCGTGATCCGGTCAAAGACCGGCACTGTGCGACTGATGAATGCTCGCCACCGTCAGAACTAAGTAGAACCCGACCGTCGTACCGGCCGCATGTGGGCCGGTCAGGAGTCTGATCTCACCTCGCTTTCAGGCGTCGACGCGTTCGTGCTTCGCTCGCGCCACTTCGGCTCGGTACATCCCGATGTCGAAATTTCCGTCGGCGATCCGATTCGATGCCTTCATCTGCTCGGAAGGTAACTTGAGGTCGCTGACGATTTTCAGCCACGAAAGCACCCGCAGTGACTGATAGGTGAGATCAATCTCCCACCAGAAAAAACCATTCCGAGCTGATGCTTGGTAGTAGTGGTGATTGTTATGCCACCCCTCACCATGAGTGGTCAATGCGATGAGGAAGTTGTTCCGGCTCGTGTCATCGGTGACATAACGACGTCGACCAAGAACATGGGCGACGGAGTTGACCAAGAAGGTGTTGTGCCACAACACGACCGTTCCCATGAAGAAACCAAAGAACAGTCCTGACCATCCGCCCACCAGAAAACACAGCAGTCCCGTGAGCCAGGCAAAAGTTCCGTTCCACTTCTCCACGAATCGCAGTTCGGGGAACTTGGCAAAGTCCTTAATGCGATCGACGGGCGCCTCAGAAAATTTGTCGCACAGGATCCATCCGACATGACTCCACCAGAATCCCTTGAGAGGTGAGTGGACGTCTTCTTCGGTATCGCTGTTGCGATGGTGCTCGCGGTGATGACCGGCCCACCAAAGCGGACCTTTCTGCACGCACATGACACCGCCAACAGCCAAGAACAGTTGGAAGGCGCGATTTGTCCGGTAGGCGCGATGAGCGAAGTACCGGTGATAACCGGCGGTGATGAACCACTCCCGACCCCAGACCATGACGATGAAGATCACCAACGCGATCGGGGTAATGCCAAAAACGATCGTTCCCACGAACGCCACGACGTGGAACGCCAGGAATGGGATCGAACTCACCCAATTGACCCTCTCGTCTGGTGGGCGTTCAAAGGCCGCTTTCGCAGGAGAATGGGTCTGATTGGTTCCGACGTCGGGCACGTTCGATCTTTCGGGAGGGGGAGTCTCAGCCTACCTACCTACCGGTCGGTAGGCAGACCCGAGGGCCTACTTTCCTTGGCCTGACCGCCACAACCCCACGAACACAGAGTTGAATGATGTCGTGGAACCAGAACAAGATCAGCAGGAGTCATCCGAGGCCGATCACCAGTCGAATCGGCGAGTCGTCGGCACTCGGCGATCGTTCCTGCGATGGACCGGGGTCACTGCGCTCGGTGTCGGTGCCGTCGCCGTAGGAGCGAAGGTCCTCACGTCTGGTTCATCGGGTTCGACGGCGGTCACCGGCCCTTCGGGAGTCACTCTGCCCCCATCGGGCGCGACGCTTTCGTCCCAAACCGGATCGCTGGCTTCGGCCACGTCACTCGACATCGCCGGCATCACACCGCTCATCACTCCGAACGACAAGTTCTTCCGCATCGACACTGCCTTTAGCGTCCCCACAGTCGATCTCACCTCATGGCGCCTCAAGATCAAGGGGAAGGTCCGCACTCCCCTCTCGTTCAGTTACGAAGATCTCCTCGCGCTTCCCCAGATCGAAACTCCGGTCACTCTCGCGTGCGTCTCCAACCGAGTGGGCGGAACCCTCATCGGAACTGCGATCTGGCAGGGCGTCGAGCTGCGCCCGCTTCTCGAGCAGGCCGGTATCGAACCTGGCGGCGAGCAGATTGTGGGTACATCGGTCGACGGATTCACTGCCGGATTCCCCACTGAGGCCGCGTTCGACGGCAGAACAGCGCTCCTCGCTCTGGGAATGAACGGTGTTCCCCTCCCCCGAGATAACGGTTTTCCTGTGCGTCTCGTGGTTGAGGGTCTCTACGGCTACGTCGCCAACACCAAGTGGCTCGATTCACTCTCGCTGACTGGTTGGGATGAGTTCAACGGGTACTGGATCCAAGAGGGATGGGCCAAGAAGGGCCCGATCAAGATGTCATCGCGCATCGACGTACCAAGAAGTGGAACGCGCCAACCTGCCGGAGTGATCACCCTCGCCGGTGTCGCGTGGGCACCAAATGCCGGCGTCGAGAACGTCGAGGTACGCATCGACGACCAGTGGCGCAAAGCGACGCTGGGCGACTCAGTCTCGGGTGGAGTCTGGCGCCAGTGGTATTACGACTGGGACGCTCCGAAAGGTACCCACGAGGTCGCAGTTCGATGTATCTCGGCGACCGGCGAGGTACAGACCGGCGAAGAAACACCCCGTCCGATCGATGGTTTCACTGGCTGGGAAACACGAACCATCACGGTCGTCTGAACGACTCCATCATCATGAGGAGTGCCGACGACCTGATGCTGCGGCACGCCGAAGCCGGTCGTTGACAGCAAGACCCACACCGACCGCTGCTGGGGGAACGCAGACCACTACCGAAAGTCCAAGCCGATCGGCTTGACGAAGTCGGGAGTACAAGACCGATGCGTACTCGTCGGCTGCTCCCGCCGGCTCAAGTTCAATGATGTCCTCGGGAAGACCCACCAGCGAAGAACCTGAGAGCAGACCAACGGGCCCGGTTGCAGTCGACAACTCATCGAGAAGGACATCGACGACCTCGTGTTCTGACGCCAGAACGACCCGTGCATGGGGCGCGTAATGAGCTTCAAGCATCCCGGGAGCGCGAGCTCCACGGTCTGAGGGTTCCGCGCTCGCAACAACATCGACCTCATGTCCGATGACCTCGGCCAACTGGTCGAGCGCAACACCACCCACGCGCAGAACGACAGGACGTTCTCCGGTGAGGTCCACGATCGTCGACTCGACACCGATCCGACAGGAACCACCATCGAGAATGAGATCAACCTCGGCTCCGAGGTCCGCCGCAACATGCGCTGCGGTTGTCGGGCTCACACGGCCGAATCGATTGGCGGAAGGGGCCGCGATTCCGCCGCCGAACTCGACAAGAAGAGCAAGAGCGATCGGGTGATCGGGCACTCGAAGACCAACTGTTGGTCGACCTCCAGTCACGACCGGAGATACCGACGCTGAGCGTTCGAGGAGAAGCGTCAACGGACCAGGCCAGAAGGAATCAGCCAAGAGGTACGCCACCGGCGGAATTCGTTCAGCCCAATCTTCGAGTTGCGCTGCGCCCGCAATGTGCACGATCAGCGGATGATCAGTGGGACGACCCTTGACAGCAAAGATCTGCCGGACAGCCTCATCGTTAGAGGCATCTGCTCCCAATCCGTAGACCGTCTCGGTCGGAAACGCGACGAGACCACCCTTTCGCAAAATAACTGCGGCGCTGGCGCACTCATTCTGAGAATCGGCAGTGGGTTCAGACACAGGTACTCACGCGTCGATGTTGGCGATGACTTCGCTACCCAACCATTCGACGCTCTCGATCCACTGCGCACGTGTGTCACCAGGAAGATTGATTGTGAGCGTGCTTACACCGATGGCGGAATATGCAGCGATGTCGTCGACGAACTTCGCAGCAACGGGGAATGACCCACTGAAGAGGTCATAACCGATCGGCGTGAAGATGACCTCCGGAGGAACCTCACGACCAGCCTTCTCACTGGCAGCACCGAGATCTCCGATTCGACGCTCAAGGTCCTCGATGGTCTCGATCGGCGGGGTTCGCAACATTCGACTTGCGCGAGCCGGGCTTGGCATCGGGTTCCAGCCGTCGGCCAGTTCCACCGACCGACGAATGGCGCGGTTGGAGTTTCCGCCGATCCAAATTGGCGGTGAAGGCTGTTGCACGGGCAGAGGAAGAGCGATTGTCTCGACCGCGTCGAAATGCAGACCACTCATCGTGACCGGTTCGCCCGACCAGATTGCCTTCATCGCGCGAATCGACTCGTCGGTGACATCGTTGCGTTGATCAAAGTCACCGCCGACCGCAGCAAACTCCGGAGCCAAATACCCGGCACCGGTACCGATGATGACCCGGCCATTCGAGATCAGATCCAGAGTTGCGATCGCCTTGGCCGAGATGAATGGGTTTCGATACGCGAGGATCGCCAGATTGAAGTGGAGACGTAGCGACGTCGTCGCCGTTGACGCAACGGTCAAGGCCACAAACGGATCGAGCGCGTGGTGGCCACCCTTCGCCATGAACTTCACATCGGGTGCCGGGTGATCAGTGACGAAGACAGCATCGGCTCCGGCTCGCTCGGTTGCTCGGGCCATCTCGGTGATCGCCACCGCCGTGCACCACTCATCGGGCGAATCAACATGGTGAGTTGGAAGTCCAACAGAGATCTTCATCGTGCAGCCTCGAGTCGAGAATTCGCGCGGTCGTGGGAGTCGAAAGGTACCGGCCTTGGTGCGTCCTGACCAGCACAGTGCATCGGTCGACTCCATCGGGCTCTAGCGTGGGGGGATGCAACCGATTGTCGACAGTTACGTCGTCCTTGCATCTTCGGCCCCTTGGCCGATCATCCTCCTCGCCATCGCTGCAGCCTCTGGACTCTGCCTGTGGGCGCTCTTCCGTCGGGGTTCAATCGCCGACCGCGCCCGTTCCGATGATCCTCAGTCCCCGGGCGGCGACTGACCGGTCAGTGTCACGAACACAACCCGCGCCATGCTTCGTCGAAGTTCGTCGCGGGCCGCACCCCACGATTGCAGTCCATCGAGATGTGCAGAAACGTGAGCAAGCATCGAAACGAGCACACCTGCGTCGGCTAGCGGATCGGCGACCTGGCGATCGGTCCGGTTCCGAAGCACGTTGACAAACGCATTCGCCGGCGACCCAAGGAGTCGGGTTCGCACATCGCGAAACCGTTGGTCTCCTTCATCGGTGGCGAGATCAATGACTCGAAAAATGGATCGATGGTTCTCCCACAGCGCGATAAACGCGTCGGCGACACCGAGCGCTGCAGTCCAACCATGGACGACGGTCCAGTCGCGCTCTTCGATCAGTCGAGCAAGTTCGGGACCTGCTCCGTCGACCGTTGCGCTGGCCAACGCCAGCACCGCATCTTCTGCTGCAGCGAAGTATTGATAGAAGGTCGCCGGTGAGGTTCCCGACCGACGAGCGATAGCAGTCACGGTCAAATCTCGATAGGTCCCCTCCTCAAGAAGGGTTGCCGCAGCATCGAGGAACCGTTGGCGTGTCGCTTCGCCGCGCGGACCAAGGATGCGGGTTGTCTCCGAATCAGCGGCCGTGCTCATGGTGTGAGCGAGCGCCACAACACCATCAGGCCCATGCCCCGACAACGTCATCAGTCGTCACAACGGTAGAAATCATTTGATAGGTGTTGTCGAGGAGTGACTCGGAGTAGTCCGCAGGAATCCCGGCGACAGCGTCGCGCGGCACAACGACCTGGTAGCCGTTGTTCACCAATCCAATAGACAGGCCCATCAGCGCGACATTGACCGACACGCCGATGACAACAACGGTTTTGACTCCGAGATTGCGCAGCACTGGATCGAGATCGGTGCCGCCGATCGGATCGAGGCCGTGATACCGACCAAGGATGAGGTCATCGGGAGCCGGACCAAACTCCTCGATGGGCATTGCCAAATGACTTCCCGGCTCCATGGCCACGGCCCCATGCTTTTGCATCGCCACAAAGAGTCGGCCGTTGGTGTTGCCACCGCGGTAATCGGAGCGTCGCCAGAACACTGCATGGACGACCTGCACCCCGGCGACACGGGCGGCATGCAGCAGCCTTGCCCCATTGGGGACCGCGCTCACCCGAGCGGCCGCAGCCAATTCAGGAAGGGAACTCTCTGGACCGAGGACTCCGTTCTGACATTCGGAGGTGACCACCGCAGTGGTGTTGGG
This sequence comes from Actinomycetes bacterium, assembly GCA_037139155.1. GTDB lineage: Bacteria > Actinomycetota > Acidimicrobiia > Acidimicrobiales > Acidimicrobilacustridaceae > Acidimicrobilacustris. Next base: position 7,739 of record JBAXGZ010000034.1, read on the forward strand.
GTCGAGCAGGGTGCGCAGATCGAGTGCCATTGGATTCACCTCGGCCCGCTGGCCATCAATGGATGGAAGGCAGGCCCTCGGGGTCGACGGGACGACACGGTTCTACCCCACGCCCCCGCCTCCCGCACACCCTCGCCACAGATAGTTACCGCTCAGTAGGTTCATTGCGATAGACAATTCCCACCCCGGGCCGCATCAGGCCCTGCCGCCGGACCCTTCCGGCGTTCCCTGCATCAAGGAGCCGTTATGCCCGAAGCAGTCATCGTTTCGACCGCCCGTTCCCCCATTGGTCGCGCCCACAAGGGATCTCTCACCCAGGTTCGCCCCGATGATCTCGCCGCAACGATCATCCGCGCCGCGCTCAACAAGGTGCCGTCGCTTGACCCGACTCTGGTCGAGGACATCATGCTCGGCTGCGCGCAGCCCGCAGGTACACAGGGCTACAACATCGCTCGAGTTGTTTCTGAACTTGCCGGTATGGGACACATCCCCGGCGTGACGGTCAACCGCTACTGCTCTTCGTCACTTCAGACCATCCGCATGGCTGCTCACGCCATCAAGGCTGGCGAGGGCGACATCTTCATCTCGGCCGGCGTCGAGACCGTGAGCCAGTTCGGCCTCGGAATGTCCGACGGACTCCCCGGCACTCACAACCCACTCATGGCTGCGGCTGAAGCCCGTACCGCTGAGCGTTCAACTGGTGGTGCTCCGGTGTGGGCTCCCTTCGCCGAGGGAATCTCCGACTACTACCTCGGCATGGGTCAGACCGCCGAGAACGTCGCCCAGTACGAAAACGTCTCCCGTGAAGAACAGGACGAATTCGCAGCACAGTCACAGCAGCGCGCCACTGCAGCACTTGAGCGTGGTTTCTTCGAACGTGAGATCACTCCGATCCACACCGTCGATTCCGATGGCAATCCCGTTGTCGTCACTCAGGACGACGGCATCCGTGCCGGAACCACCAAGGAGAAGCTCGCCGAACTGAAGCCCGTGTTCCGTCCCGACGGAACGGTGACCGCTGGCAACGCGTGTCCGCTCAACGATGGTGCAGCCGCTGTCATTGTCATGAGCGATACGAAGGCCAAGGAACTCGGCCTTACGCCGATCGCCCGCATCATTTCCTCGGGTGTCAGCGCACTCGACCCCGAAATCATGGGCCTCGGCCCGGTTGAAGCCTGCCGTCAGGCCATGGCTCGCGCCGGAATGAGCATCAACGACATCGACCTCGTCGAAATCAACGAAGCCTTCGCCGCTCAGGTTGTTCCGTCGGCCAAGCACCTTGGCATCAGTTGGGACAAGCTCAATGTGAACGGCGGCGCCATCGCCCTTGGTCACCCCTTCGGCATGACCGGCGCCCGCATCATGGCCACGCTCCTCAATGGCCTTGAAGACACCGGCGGCACCATCGGCATGGAATCCATGTGCATCGGTGGCGGCCAGGGCATGGCGATGATCATCGAGCGTCTCGCCTGATTCTTGCGAACTCTGCAGTGCAAAGGCCCCGCCTCGGCGGGGCCTTTGTCGTTTTCGAGTTCGCATTCTTGCGGTGCGCTCTACAACTGACGTGCAGGTACACCAAAGCGCTCTCGAATCTCCTCAACAGCGCAATGGGCATCAGCAAGATGATCCATCTCTGAAAAGTCGCCAGTGCAATGGGAACCTCGAACAAAACCTTCAACCATCAATTCGAGGGCGCCGTCCCTATCGAGGATGTCCGACTTCCCTTCAAAACTGTCGGAATTGAATAATCCCAGTTCGAGGGCCGCCAACGAGATGATCAGAAAATTCCAATTTATTTCGTTGTCGTTCATACCTACGTGGAACGCAGAGAGCGCTAACTCCTCCGGCGAGGTCGGACCATAACCCGCAATGATGTGACACATATCGTGGCGCACGAAGAACGATGGTGAACCGTGACCTTCGCCCGGAAGTTCGAAACTGTTGCGGAAATAGAAGTCGACATATTCCCGTCCGAGTGTTCCCGGCGGAAGGTCAGCAAAACGACGAAGTTCGTCAGCGAGTTCCGGCGCCTTCATATCCATTTCGGAAAAATGATCAGCAATCGATACCTCTGAGAGAGAACCCACACTTCCCGCAGAGAGTCGCTGCACGTCCTCAATCGCTTTCGGAAGCCCTTCGCGAACGAAATCACGGGCGAGTTGGAGACCTTCATCATGACCATCATCACCGAGCGCGAGTTCGTACGAATCGACAAGAGCTACCTGCTCTTCGGTGAAGGGATGGCGACAGAATTCAAAGAGCACAAGAAATTTACGGAGACGTGAACGAACAAGAGGGGTATCGAAAATCTCTGCGGCCTCTTCGGGTGAAAGAGGCGTGAGGCTGTCGATGTCGATATCGGGACGTTCCCACACCTTGCTCGCAATCGCTTGCAGGAGGTGACGCTGTTTTTCTATGCCGCCATCACCAAGATCGATGGCACCAAGAATCGTTCGTGCGGCCGGCTCAACGAGTTCAGGACGATTATCAAACGAGAAAGTCATGGGCGCTGACCTTATCCTCGACCCCACGCCCCGATGGAGCGCTCTTGGTTGCGCAATCCACCGACTGATTCTTGACCAATGCCTATTTATTGCCGACGTCGATATCGAGCGACGACCTATCGAGATTGGCGAAGGAATTCACTCCCAACAGCACGAGGGTTCGACGAATATCTTCTTTCCAAGTGGCCAACAATTGATCGACGCCAGCCTCGCCCGCTGCACCAAGTGCGTAGAGATAGGCACGTCCACCCATACAGGATGTCGCACCTGCGGCAATTGCTTTGACTATGTCACTGCCGCGGCGAATCCCACCGTCGCAGATGATCTCAATCCTGTCGCCAACCGCATCGGCCACAGGTGCGACGAGATCGAAGATTGCTGGAGCACCATCGAGTTGGCGGCCGCCGTGATTCGAAAGCGCAATTGCGTCCACGCCTCGGTCGGCCGCAATCACTGCATCGTCAACGGTTTGGATCCCCTTCACGACGATCGGCCCCGACCATTGCGATCTCAGCCAGTCAACGTCACTCCATGAAAGCCCTGGTTCAAACTGGGAGTTGATGTAGTCGGCGAGGTCCACCGGCGACGAGCCATCGCCTACGTCTGTTCCGACGACATTGGCAAATCGAATCGGTTCCGCGCGCAGGAACGAAAGCGTCCACTCCGGATGCAGAGCCCCGTCGATCAGCGTTCCCGGGCCAATCTTCGGAGGAAGGGAGAAACCACGCCGCAGGTCCCGCTCCCGACGGCCAAAAACTGCTGTATCGACCGTGAGAACCAACGCTTCGTAGTTGCAGGCCGCTGCCCGTTGAACCATGTCGGCCACTAGATCGCGATCGCGCCAGGCATAGACCTGAAACCACAGTCGCCCATCCGGCACGACTGCGCGAACCTCTTCAATTGATCGGGTACCAAGCGTCGACAATGTGTACGGAAGCTGCGCCCGATGAGCCGCACGCGCCACGGCGAGTTCCCCGGCAGGATCAGCAATCCTCGTGAATCCAGTTGGAGCGAGGATGAATGGAAACGCCATCGGTCCACTAAGGATCGATCCGGAAACATCGCAATTGGTGACCCCTCGCAACACACGAGGACGGAATGTCACTTTTGCGAACGCATCACAGTTCGCTCGCATCGTCCTTTCATCCTCTGCGCCGCCATCGATGTAGTCGAACACACCCCGAGGAAGCCGTCGCTTCGCAATGCGGCGCATGTCGGCGACACTCACCGCACGAGCAAGTCGACGGCGCACAGGATGAAAATCGACAGCATCGAATCGAAGGACCGAACGGAGAGTCTCAATGATTCGGCTCGGGCCAGAGGACATCACCCAATCCTGCCTCAAAGAGACGATGACGGTCGAAGTGCTTGACTACATTGCCTAACGAGCCAATGGAGCAAATGCTCTTCGGTCTCCGGCGATTTAGGTCGCAAAGGTTTGAACGGATCGATTCTGTTCGTGGAGGAAAACCCCTGATTGACAACACCTTGCACGCCACGGGACGCGAGATCACTGGGATCGCTCAACGCGATCCCAGCCGACCAGCGATCATCAGCACCGAAGGCACCATGACATTCGGTGAACTCGACGTACAGGTCGATGCTCTTGCTGCAGCTTTTTCTCGGGCCGGACTTCAGGCCGGCGATGTCGTCGCCCTCTTGAGTCGAAATCGGCCCGAGTGGATGGTTACCTACGAGGCTGCTTTGCGCGCCGGGGTGATACTCCTTCCCGTCAATTGGCACCTCGAGGCCGACGATGTTCACTACGTCCTGACTGATTCCGGAGCAAAGGCCCTCGTCGCCGAATCACATTTCATCCATCAAGCCCAAAGTGCCCCAGACGCAATCTCTCTCCGCATCGCGATTGGCGAACCAATCGATGGCTTCCAGACCTGGGATGAAGCACTTCGCTCCGCACCAATCCCCTCGCCGGAACGACCTCGCGGCACACAGATGATCTACACATCGGGAACCACTGGCCGGCCAAAGGGCGTCCGCCACGATCCGCAACCTTCGACCGCCGCTGCTGCTGCAGGCACTGCGATGGTCGCGATGTTTGGAATGGATGGCGACAGTGGTGACTCAATGCTGTGCACCGCACCGCTCTACCACTCTGGTCCCAGCCGACTCTGTCTTGAATGGCCATTAGGTGCGGGTGTAACTGTCATTCTCATGGATCGATTTGATCCTCGCCAAGCGCTCGAACTCATCGACAATCACGCCATCACACATGCCTTCTTTGTGCCCACGATGTTCAATCGGATGCTTACGGTCCCCGACCGCGAGTCCTTCGATGTGTCGACACTTCGATTCGTTCTTCATGGGGCCGGACCGTGCACAGTTGCAGTGAAACAGTCGATGTTCGATTGGTTCGGACCAGTGATTCACGAGATCTACGCCGCAAGCGAGGGACCCGGAACCTGGATCACCCCCCAGGAGTGGCTCGCCCATCCCGGCAGTGTCGGACGTGTCGATCCCGAACGCATCAGCATTCGGAGGGACGACCGCTCCCCCGCCGACATCGACGAACTCGGCACTGTGTGGTTTTTCAGCACATCGCAATTCCGCTACCACGGTGATCCCGAGAAGACCGCAACCACCTATGACGAATCGGGCCACTGGTACACCGTCGGAGACCGTGGCCATATTGATACTGACGGTTACCTCTACCTCTCCGGCCGCACCTCCGAATGCATCAATTGCGGTGGCGTGAACATCTATCCCGCTCGCATCGACGAAGCGCTCGCTGCTGCGCCAGGAATCATTGACGGCGCGGCGTTTGGCCTCCCCGACGAGGACCTCGGTGAAATCGTTGCCGCCGCAATCGTGATTCCCGCAGGCGCATCCGCTGACGAATTCATCGAGTCCACAATCAACTTCTGCCAACAAAACATCGGATCACAGCTCACGCCCCGCAGGGTCTTCATCGTTGATGAACTGCCCCGCAGCGACGCAGGAAAGTTGTACCGATCGCGACTCGTTGAGAAGTACTCTGATCGTTGATGCCCCAGGATCAGGGATGATCAGAAACGAAATAGGTCAGCGACGCAATGTGCTCACCATCAATCTCGAAAAGATCAACAACATGAAGTGAAGGCTGTCCCGACAGCCTGATGAGCAACTCTGCAGCCACTCGATTCCCGTCGATCATCAGATCACCAAAGAGCTCAGGCTGGGGTCGTCCCGATCTGATCGATTCTTCGTAGAACTGACAAATCGCCGGACGACCGCTGATCACTGTTCCAAGACCGACCAGTTGGGCTTCTTCACAGAACAACTCGGCCACCGAGATATCGCCAGCTTTCATGCACGCGAAGTAGGCCTCGACCAATTCCCGAGCAGAGGACATCTCAGTGGCGACGGAGCTGACTGAGATCGCGAACCGCACCACGTGACGCGGAGGTGGTCATGGCGGCGTAGGCCTGCAAGGCGAGTGACACGGTGCGATCGCGGTTCGTGGGGGTCCACGCTGCTTCACCCCGAGCCTCTTCATGGGCATGACGATCGGCCAATTCGGCTGCAGACACATCGAGGGTGATGGAACGGGCCGGGATATCGATGGAGATGGTGTCGCCCGTGCGCACAAGACCGATCAGACCGCCCTCAGCCGCTTCGGGCGAGACATGTCCGATCGAGAGACCGGCGGTGCCACCGGAGAACCGGCCGTCGGTGAGGAGCGCGCACTTCTCGCCAAGACCCCGACTCTTGATGTACGTCGTCGGATACAGCATCTCTTGCATCCCGGGGCCACCCTTTGGGCCTTCATACCGAACCACGACAACCTCGCCGGCGACGACCTCCTCGTTGAGGATCCCCTCAACGGCAGCGTCCTGGCTTTCGTAGACCCGAGCCGTTCCTGTGAACCTAAAGATCGACTCATCAACGCCAGCGGTCTTTACGATGCATCCGTCAGTAGCGAGATTTCCGAACAGCACTGCGAGTCCGCCTTCGGAGGTGTAGGCGTGCTCGACCGAGCGAATGCAACCTTCCTCGCGGTCATCATCAAGCGATGGCCAACGAGTGTCCTGACTAAAGGCCACCTGAGTGGGAATACCTGCGGGCCCTGCGCTCCAGAAATGACGTGCTTCTGCAGTACAGGTATCGCGCTTGATATCCCATTGGTCGAGCGAGGCACGCAGTGAAGAACTATGGACGGTCGGTGCCGATGCATCAATGAGACCCGCTCGCTCGAGTTCACCAAGAATCGCGGGGATACCGCCGGCTCGGTGCACATCTTCGACGTGGTACTTCTCAGTCGATGGCGCAACCTTGCAAATATTTGGCAGTCGACGACTCATCGCGTCGATGTCAGCCATGGTGAAGTCGATCTCGCCCTCATGGGCCGCAGCGAGGATGTGCAGGACCGTATTGGTACTTCCACCCATCGCAATATCGAGCGCCATGGCGTTTTCGAATGCCGTCTTGTTGGCGATCGCACGGGGCAGAACCGATTCATCGTCCTTTTCGTAATAGCGCTTCGCCAGATCGACAATTGTTCGGCCAGCTTGGAGGAAAAGCTGTTCGCGATCAGCATGCGTGGCGAGGAGTGTTCCGTTCCCGGGAAGCGAAAGCCCGAGAGCTTCGGTGAGACAGTTCATCGAATTCGCAGTGAACATGCCCGAGCATGAGCCACAGGTTGGGCACGCCGAACGTTCGACGAGTGCGACGTCCTCATCGCTCACATTGCGATCGCCGGCCTTTTGCATCGCAGAAATAAGGTCGACCTTTACTTCGGATCCAGCAAGACGGGTCTTTCCTGCTTCCATGGGTCCACCGGAAACAAAAACCACGGGGATGTTCAGGCGAAGAGCAGCCATAAGCATGCCGGGCGTGATCTTGTCGCAGTTCGAGATACACACGAGTGCATCGGCGCAATGTGCATTGACCATGTACTCAACCGAGTCAGCAATCAGGTCGCGACTCGGAAGGCTGTAAAGCATTCCGCCATGACCCATCGCAATACCGTCGTCCACCGCAATGGTGTTGAATTCCTTGGCAACACCACCGGATGCCTCAATTTCCCGGGCAACGAGTTGGCCCAGATCCTTGAGATGAACGTGCCCAGGAACAAACTGGGTGAACGAGTTGGCGATCGCAATGATCGGCTTCTCGAAATCCTCATCGGTCATTCCGGTGGCACGCCAGAGGGCGCGGGCACCGGCCATGTTGCGGCCCTCGGTGGTGGTGCGTGAACGGTAAGTCGGCATAGCCACACGCTAGTTCCAGCAACCCGAGAGCCCTCAGTTGCCCCTCAACCGGAGGGTCAGACGATCTCGATCACCTCAGGGAATGATGGGTTCGGTGCGGAAATAGTGAACCGCTGACGAATGTCAGCAATCGAAAGATGAGCCATCGCGAGATGATCAACTGCTAGCAGATCGACAGAACACTGCTGCCCGCGAAGTAAGGCGTCGAGGACGACCTCCATCGCTCCAGGGCGGGCGAGAGTTCCAACCTTTGCCACAAACGATGGCGGAGCGAACGACCCGTACTCCATGATCGCCAGAACCCCGAGGAGATAGGCCCAGTGATCCTCGTCCTCGCATGCTCCGAGGAGAAACGCTCCTAGGGCGATCTCCTCATGCGCCGCGGGCCCACAGCCGGCGATGAGATGACACATATCGTGGCCAACGAAGAACGCGGGCACCCCTGGCTCTTCCCCAGGAAGAGCGAATCCGTTGGCCCGGTAGAACTCAACATATTCACGTCCCAGCGTTCCACGAGGTAGGTCCTGAAAGGCTCTGACTCGTTCGACCAACTCGGGTGCGGCGACTGCGGTCTCGCCGTACTCGTCGCGCAATGTGACTTCGCGCGTCGCTTCAACCGAATTACGCCATGCCCGATACAGGTCATCGCTGATTTCTAACAACTGGGTCTCGACCATCGCTCGCGCCTGGGCAAGACCCGGATCGCCTTCATCACCACCGAGAGCATCGACAAAGGTTTCGATGAGGACGAGTTGCTCTGGGTTGAGCGGATGACGGCACAGCATGAAGAGCACGAGGAACATCCGCACCCGTCGTCGCAGCGTCACCGTGTCGAAGTGGTCCGCCGCATCCGATGGAGCGATCACCTCGAGCGAATCGACATCGAGCTCGTCGACACCAAACATCATTCGAGCAATGTCCACAATCATTCCGCGCTGTTGTGCGGTCCCGCCGTCGCCGACATCGATCGCAGTTCGGAGCACGCGCAGAAGGGGATAGACCAGATCGTCGCGACCGTCGAGAGTGATGCTCATGGCGGCGAATCGTAGGACAGCATCTGCCGCTTCGGAGGTTCACAAAACAATGAAGGCCCCGATACTCAGATCGGGGCCTTCACACACCTGTGGTGGAGGTGAGGAGAATCGAACTCCCGACCTCTACGTTGCGAACGTAGCGCTCTAGCCAACTGAGCTACACCCCCGCAGGGCCACGCAATCTATCGGACAGCGCGAACCGCGATGGAATCGACAACGCGAGAGTTCAGTTGCCGCCGACGACAAACATCCGAGGCGCAGATATCTCAACCTCAGCGTCGAATTCGGCCGAAGCAGACGCAACACGGTCGGGGACAACCCCATCGGTCTCACCCAAATATCGAACCTTGGCCTGTCGCTCGAGTTTCTGCTTCTGGGCATTGGCCAGCAGCACGACGTAGCCAACGAATGCCGCCAGGCTCAGAAGAAACAGTGCAGTCATGATTCCGCCAAAGGCCAAGGCCATGAGCATCGTGACGCCAGTGGCGCCGGCGAGGAAAAAGAGAATGTCACGGCGACGCTTTTTCTGGGGCGACATCTTGGGACGATGGGGAGCGAAATACTCGCTCCCCCGAAGCGGAGTTGTGCCAAGTGCAACCCGGGGGGCAAGGGAGGCCGAGCCCGGTGCGGCGCGCTCAAGAATCGAAAGGTGGTTCGAGAATGAACTGATCGAATTCACACGATGGTGCTGGGTGCGAGAACGGATCCACGAAACGAGGTACACAGCCCAAACGACGGCAAGGACAAACAACACCAGAATCGTCACGGACTGATTCTCCTTGCTGGGGTCTGGGTGAAACCGACGGTGGGTTTCGAGGTGCGAAACAGTTGCCGGAACGTGTCCACCGGGTGAATAAGAACATTACGGTTCTACTACAGAAGGGGAGTCAGGCTCCAGCGAGCAACCAGCAAAAACCCTGATTTTCCCGGCCCACCATGGGGAAACACCGATTTTTAGAATCGGTCACACCTGGGGATTTTCGCCATTTTCCGCGTTTCCGGTGAACGAGCCACCGAGGACCTCGTCGCCAAGAGTGACCTCGGGGTCACGTCGGTACAGCCCCGATCGGCCACCGGTCTTTTCCCACAACGCGATCTCTCCGATCACCATCGATCGATCGGCCGATTTACACATGTCATAGATCGTGAGGGCGGCAACGGAACATGCAGTGAGAGCTTCCATTTCGACACCGGTCCGGTCGACAGTCTCGACCTGGGTCTCGATCTCGATGAAATCATCCTCGATCCGAAAGTTCACGTACACCCCACCAATCATCAAGGGATGACAGAGGGGGATGAGATCAGATGTCCGCTTCGCCGCTTGGATGCCAGCCACCCGGGCGACTGACAGCACGTCACCTTTGGTGATCGCTCCTCGGGCCACGAGAGACGCCGTCTCGGGCGTCATGTGGACTCGACCCCGGGCAATGGCCCGGCGATAGGTGACGTCTTTCGGGGTGACATCGACCATTCGAGCCCGGCCCAACGGATCGAGATGAGTGAGACCACTGTCTGACATGGACAGATTCTAGGCCCCTCCCCTCATTCCGCCCCGAGAGAACAGGCAAACTAGAGACATGGAACCGAATCTGGTGATGGGTGGATCTGCGATCGGGCTCGACGATCAGGACTGGTCAGGTCAATCCAACTACTTCGAGTACTCCCGTGCTGCGAACCCGATCGGTTCGGGACGGATTCCTCCGGTGCCCATGGAGCGATTCCCCGCTGCGCGTCACCAGGCGATCTCTACAGGGATCCTTCCCTTCGATTTGTCCGAGGCGATGGCCATCACCGAGGGACCGGCCACCTCTCCCGCGCTCCTCGCCTCGTTTGTTCGCATCGCAACCGGTGAACTCGTCGAGACCGCACCGGTCGCCACGTCTGAGCTGTACCACGTGCTTCATGGCAGCGGTGTCTCGACGGTGAACGGACGCGAACTCGAATGGGGTGCAGGTGACTTCTTCGTGCTTCCCGCCAACTCGAAGAGCGTTCACCGCGCATCGAGCGACACGACCATGTATTGGGTCACCGACGAACCGTTGCTTCGGCATCTCGGAGTTGCTCCCACCCACGCCCGGTTCAAACCAACGCGTTTTCCCGCCGAACGCGTCCAAGCCGAACTCATCGATGTCGAAACGTCACCGAGGGCCACCGACCGCAATCGGCTTTCTATTCTCCTCAACACGACACCCAATGACATGACTCAGACCGTCACACATGTGTTGTGGGCGATGTATGGATTACTTCCAATCGACGCAGTGCAACGACCGCATCGACATCAATCAGTTGCACTTGACCTTGTCGGAGACTGCGCTCCCGGTTGTTACACACTTGTCGGACGCTCAATCGACGAGAACGGTGAAATCATCGATCCAATCCGTGTCGACTGGGAAAGTCACTCGGCGTTCGTGACGCCACCAGGACTCTGGCATGCGCATTACAACGAATCGGGCAAACAAGCTTGGATCATTCCGATTCAGGATGCAGGTCTACAGACGTACCTTCGTTCGCTGGATATTCGATTCGCACCTCCAGCGCGCACGTAGTTCGCCATGATGTTGCAGGTGTGGGCGGCAACCCCCGTCTCCACCCACACCCGGAACTCAACGGAACAGCGGAATTGCCTCGAAAAGTCCACCTTCTATTGAGACCGACTCTCGACCATCGACGCCAACGGGAATCTCACCGATAATCGTGGTGCGGTGAAGCACACGCTCGACGTCGAGATGGTCGATGTCCTGAGGACCGAGGTGCGAGGTCGCTCTGTTATCCCAGAAAGCGACGCTTCCCGGAGCCCACCGGAATCGAACCGTGTACGTCGGCTTAGTGATGTGCGCGAAGAGGAAGTTCAAAATGTCGCGGCTCTCTTCTTCTGACAATCCAAGAATCCGAGATGTGAAGCCAGGGCTAACGAAGAGACCGCGCTCGCCCGTGAGGGGGTGCACACGGACGACTGGGTGGTGTGAGACAAGTTTACGACCCCCGATAGACGGATCGATGGCGTTCCCCTTGCGAGCAAGACCCGCCCCATACCGGTGCTCGGCTCTCAATCCATCAAGAAATTGACGGAATGGTGCCGACAATCCTTCATACGCAGCGACAAGGTTTGTGAACGTGGTATCCCCGCCGAATTCCGGGACGACGTCTGCCCGCAGCACCGAAGCCGCGGGGGGATTCACGACCGGAGTGACATCGGTGTGCCAATCGTTTGTATACGAATAGCGCTTGCGAATGTAGGCAACCGATTCGTCGTCATGAAATCCATATTGCGCAGCAAACCTCGCCGGAGACACGGTGTAAATCTCTGGAAAGTCTTCCGGTGGATTGTCGTCGTGCGGGTGTGCGTAGGTGAGATCGCCAAACTGACGCGTGAATGCGATCTGCTCGGCATGACCGATGTGCTGATCACGGAAGAAAACAACCTTCCATTTGTCGAGCGCTGACTGCACAACATGCTGCTCAACATCGGTCAGAGGCTTTGAAATATTGATTCCGAAAATCTCTGCCCCGGTATGCCCAGAAAGCGGTTTCACCGCGATCTCACTTGAAGCGATTGCGGCCTTTGCCTCGATGAGGTCAGTCATGGAACTTCTCCTTGTTCGGAATTGATGTGCTTGGGCTCATTGAGAAACGGGGGCGGAGTCAGTGGCCCCTGAGTCACTGACTCCACCTACGGACAGCGCGAGTCAACCGGGGGAAGTCGCTCGGCGGTCCTACGTCCCGACGCCGCCTTTCGCTAGCGCCGGGACGAGATGGTGGGTGCCGGCTCAAATGGGCCGGTCACCCCGAATGGTCACACGCTGGATCACTCGGTGCTGATCGCCATAGTCGCCAACGACGGAGTGCTGTGTCGCCCGGTTATCCCAAAATCCCACATCTCCAGAACTCCAGTGATAGCGAACAACAAACTCCGGACGTACCGAATGCGCATAGAGAAACGACAAAAGTGCATCGCTCTCATCGGGGCGTAACTCTTTGACATGCGAAGTGAACCCAGGGTTCACGAAGAGAACCTTCTCTCCGGTTTCGGGGTGCGTGCGGACGAGGGGGTGCTCAACCGGTTCCAAGGAGGTGTAGGCCTCGCCATCCCATTCGCCACCATCTTTGAGTTTGCTGAGTTCTCCGCTGAATGCCGCCTTCCCGCTGTGCACCGCAGTCAGCGTCGAGAGGTACCCCTGGAGGGAGTCACTCAATGCAGAGAAGGCCGCGACCTGATCGCTCCAAAGTGTGTCTCCGCCTGCTGGAGGAACGACGACTGCATTAAGTACCGAACCTGCAGGGGGGCGTTCAACAAATGTGACATCGGTATGCCAATCAAGACCAGCTCTACGGGTCGAGACATCGCCATACTGCGCATAAACCTCACGAGACTTCGAGTAGTCAATCTCGAATACTTCAGGATGCCCTTCGATCCCCGGAATCACGGGATGTGCAGGAGTCAATTCACCAAAGTACGAGACAAAGCGAATGTGCTCATCGGGGGTGAGGAATTGTTGCGGGAAAAAAACGACACGACGCTCGAGCCACACGGATCGGATCGCAGCGACGGTCTCTTCGTCGAGTTCCCGTTTGATGTCGACGCCATGGATCACTGATCCAATAGTTCCCGAAAGTGGTGTCACATCGAGTTCAGTCAATGGTCGTGAATCGAGGATGGTCATGCTGGTTTCCTTTCGTGGTCGCCTTCAGCAACTTCGTCGACACCATGTTCGGCAATGCCGTTGACGCCTTGACTCTGGGATTGAGGAACAACCAGGGGCGCATTGTCGCCAATCCCGCCAACAGATCTGGCCGCCGGAATACTCGAGGGCACCGTGACATCGGGGTCTGGATTCGTCACCGATGACGACGCAGTCGAGCCGGATTTCCCGCAGGCAGCGATCAGAAGCACCAAAGCTGCAAAGGCCATCATCACCAGCGTCGAACGCCAAGGAGTTCCATGGGGCACGGGAACGCCGAAGGGGTGAACTGGATCGCTAGCACCCTCTGTCCAGTCCTCCCCAGCGGAATTCTCTACAAAGTTGATCGACATGGTCGGGTTTTCTAGCCCGTCCATTTCTCCCTGTCAACAAATCCGATGGAATTAGTCAGGAATTCGCTGACATGGGCTTTTCTGGCTACCCCCTACCTTTCTCCGCCTCGACAGCCAGAGGTCAGACTCGTTCAATCTCACCGGAAACAACCTGGTCCCTTGCGAAAACGACCTCAAGGTCTCTCGCTATCGCTGTCTCCACGTCAAGGCAGACGGGCCCCACTGCTCTGAGGAGGGTTACCCGCCGATTTGGCTCATCGATCGAGCTGGACGAATGAAGTGCACCTGATTGATCTGATGACCAGCCCACTTCGCACCTACCTCAGCGGTGATCGCTGCGGCGAGGTCATCATCGGTCGCTCCGCCCCGAAGTAGCGAGCGCAGATCAAGTTCGCG
>JBAXGZ010000035.1:0-21392 GCA_037139155.1 Actinomycetes bacterium
CAGCACGATCGGGACGGTTCGCGCTCCGGCGCCTATCCATGACAACCAGTACGACACCTGGTGGATTGGTTCATGGGTTCCAAGGTCGAAAAACCATCGGCTGAGTCCACGCTCGTTCGACTCAAAGCTCGAGGTTGCCGTCGCAACAAGAAGAGCCCAAGCATTACCACAGACGAAAACAACTGCGCCGATCAGCGCCATTCGCGGCACTCGGTCCCGCGCTGGAAGCGTTCTGTAATTCATGGTGATACTCCTCGCGCTTTGCGTCAGAACAAAGGGCGAAACGAGTCGTCGCAGTAGTCCCTGGAGTGGCTCAGTAACTGAAACCGGTTGCGGTGATCCACGCTGGATCAACGTGGAATGCACCAGCGGAGTTCACACTGTCAACAGTGACCGGAGCAGGAATGCGATTTCCGGTTTTTGGGTCGAACGCAACGGTGCCGGTCCAGCCTTTCCAGCCCTTTGTGGCTACCAGTGCCGCTTTCAATTCGGCGGCGGAGGTGCTGCCCGCTCGACCGATGGCATCAGCAAGCAGCATCACCGAGTCGTAGGTGTAAGGAGACCATGAACCGGGGGCTGAATTGAACTGTTTCGCGTACGCCGCGACAAGGGCTGCGCTGTTGGGGAAATCTTCTGGTGCCGGAACGCCAACGACTGGGCACTTCTGTGCCGCGGGAATGCCGGCAGCGGTGATGTAGCCGTTGTCATACGCGCCATAGTCAGCGAGGCAATTTGCCTTCGAGTTGGCGGCAAGCATCGCCTGAGCGATCAATCCGGCTTCGGGGTAGTACGTGATGACATAGACCGCAGACGGGTTGGTCGAAAGAGCCTTGGTGACGGTGTCGGTGTAGGTCTTCGCTCCAGGAGTAATCGACTCGGTCGCAGTAATGGCGATGCCTGCCTTGGTCAGCGATGCAGTCATCGCCTGACCCGCTGCCTTGGTGTAGTCGGTTGTTGTGTCAACAATGAGCGCAACAGAGGTCGCCTTGAGTTCCTTCACCAGTGCGTCAGTGGCAACCGGAGCGATCTGTGAGGTCATCGGCTGAAGCGTGAAACCCATTCCCTCGGTCTCGTCAGAAGAGGTCAAACGCAACGGGACAAGGCCGGCGGCCATGTAGATCGGAAGAGTCTTGAGACCAACACCTGAGTTGTAAGGACCGACGATGGCGTCGAGCCCCGCCTTCACGGCATTGTTGGCCGCCGCCACACCGGCATCAGGGTCGCCCTTATCGTCGATGGCCACGATCTCGATCTTTTTGCCGCCAACACCTCCGCTGGCATTGACCTGCGCGGCAGCCTGTTTGGCGCCATTCAACATTCCCTGACCCAACTCGGAGAGGCTGCCGGTGATGGGCGCCTCTAAACCGATGCGAATCGTTGTCGAGGAGTTCGACGAGGACGAGGAGCAACCGGCGAAAACAGTCGCAACTGTAAGAAGTGCAACCACCGCAAATAGAGACGCTCTGGTTTTCATATCTTCTCCCTGTTGATAAATCGACCGTAGTACGACCTATTGTGGGACACGGGGATGAGGATGCGCCGGTGCGGCGTCGACCAAATTCAACAAGGAGTTTCCTCGTGTCCGAGACCAATGAGTCATCATCTTCAAAGAAAGCGGCCACCTGCTGCGATGGTGGCCTTTGCCGAGACGACTGGCATCGCCACCCCATTCGCCTCACTGAATTTCTTCTCGTTGCTCTCGTAATTCAGGTGATGGACATTCTCCTCACGATGCGTGTCGAGATCATCGGTGAAAATTTGAGAACCACCGAGAAAGTATTGAAGATCGTCGGCGATAGCAGCGATGTTCTCTTCGTTGTCGTGCTCATCGCTCTTGTCATCGCAATGGTGCATCACCGTCTCACGGTAGCGAGAGAGTCAAATTCGCGAGTAATTCTCTTTATCTTGGTCGCCTACCTTGCGATCGCCTCGTTAAATGTGGGCGTCAACATGATCACGCTGGTGGTCGTTCAGAACCTGAGCAACGTAAGCCAGAACGGGCTGATCATCGATCTTGGCTTTCTCTTCGCGTCGAACATGTTGCTGTTCTCGCTCTGGTACCAGCTTGCTGATGCCTATCTGAAGGGTGGAGCATTCGACTTTTCACCCAACGAGGCCCATCCAGACGACCCGCCGAAGTGGGTCGATTATCTGTTTCTTTCGTTCAACACCCAGGCCACCTTCGGGCCAACGCTGGAGGGTCTCCGAACTCGTCCTGCCAAGGTCATCATGATGTTGCAGACCTCTCTTTCCCTGATTGTTCTCATCGTTCTGGTCGCCCGCATCATCACTGCCCCGAACTGATCACTCCGCAATTAGAACAACTGAGCAGTTAGAACAACTGAGCAGTTAGAACAACTGAGCAGTTAGAACAACTGATCGGTGTAGTCGTCTGTCCCATGGTTGGTTGGAATGAACGCGGCCTGAACCGAGAGAGTTCCCAGTCCTCCGTCGGAGATCTGCGTTTCGGCATCGGCAAAATGACGCTCCCACGACTCTTCGGGCACGGTGTCGAGAAAGTGAAGAACTGTGACAATCCCCTCCACCCCGTCAAGTTCACGAACGTGCGAAAGCTTGTCCGGAGGCAATGGTCGCGGAGCGAACCGCGTAGCGACGGCAACTGCTCCGTTCACCACTGATGGCAGATACTCGTTTGCCAACCAAGCGTCGAGTGCGTCCCGTTTACCTTCAACTGCATCGATCACCTGCACCACTAATCCCTTATAGGGCTGTACAAGAGTGTGAGCGACACGAGGGACGCCATCATCGCGATAGTTCGCCCCCAAGAAGTCGCTGAAAGACGTGAAGATGTGTCGTCGTTCTTCGAGGGGGTTCTGATCATGTCCTCGATAACTTCCGCGACCTTCAGCATGGAGTCGTCGGTTTGCCCCTAGCGACCACTGTTCATGGTCTTCAATGCGTCCCTCATTAATCCAGTAGATGCCGATGTACTTGCCAGCTTCGAGAGGTTCGGCAACACGAGAACCAATCGGACCACGTAAATGTTGAATCGACCGAGGGGACACAAAGCGTCGACACGAGAACATCCACGGCATGACCATCGCACCCGTGATCATGTGATCGTCTTCATACCAACGGTTGTAGCCGACCACGTGTTCGGGCGTCGGTTCCACCCAAGTGATCAGCGCGCCCCCAACAAGCGGAGAGTGCGGACCCACTGATGGAAGCTGGCGATACGCCGGATCTCCTCCAGGCACATACGATCCGTCACTAGTCATTGCGTCCCCCTCGGTGCGTTTGCCCTGCAAGATTCGCACGAAAGGCACTAGCGATGACGTGAGTTTGTCCTCGCCGTGATGAAGGCTGCTTCAGGCCCCGACGAGTTCCATTGCTCCGGCGGTCAGTTCTAAGGAGCGCAAACGACCTTCGATAGTGGGCGATTGGTGGCAGACCATGAGTTCATCGGCATCGGCGAACTGAGTGAACTCCTGCAGTTGCTCGCGCACAGTGCGAGGGGTGCCCACCGCAGTGTGCTTCATCATTGCGGCGATCTGCGCGCCCTGCGGAGATTCCAGAATGCGATCGACCTCGGCATCGGGGAGATCGACGTTGGGCTTCAGAAGGAATCGACGCAGCCGAGCACGACGAGTCGCCAAGAACTGCTCCTGTGCATCGTCTTCTGTCTCGGCCGCAATCACGTTCACTCCAGCAATGACATGAGGACGTTCGAGTTGCTCCGATGAACGGAACGTCGCTCGGTACAACGCCACTGCTTCCCTCAATTGATGCGGAGCGAAATGGGACGCGAATCCAAACGGAAGACCAAGGACGCCAGCAAGTTCAGCGCCGAACAACGATGAACCAAGGATGTAAATCGGAATATGCGTTCCCCGCCCAGGGGTCGCGTTGACTCCCTGCACTCGGGTTTTGTCACCGAGATAGCCCTGCAACTCGAGCACATCCTGAGGGAAATGTTCCGCGGCCCGAGGATCGCGGCGCAAGGCTTGAACAGTCACCTGATCGGTACCCGGAGCACGGCCCAATCCGAGGTCGATGCGCCCGGGATGCAACGCAGCCAAGGTGCCGAACTGTTCGGCAATCGTGAGAGGCGAATGGTTCGGAAGCATGACGCCGCCTGAGCCGAGTCGGATCGTCTCTGTCTTTGCGGCGACGTGAGCGATCAACACTGCTGTTGCCGAAGAGGCAACAGCATCCATGTTGTGGTGTTCCGCGTACCAAACTCTGCTGTAGCCGTTCGCCTCGGCAACCCGTGCGACGTCGACGCACGCGTTGAGCCCGTCAGACACCGAATCTCCGGCGCCGATGATCGCTAGATCGAGAATCGCTAAGGGAACTCCCATACCTTTAAGCCTAGAGCCGCCAATGAACTCTGAGTCGGGCGCTGGTCAGATCGCCGAGCCACAATGGGTCATGACCGTTGTTCCGATTGTCGACATCTCCAACCCCGGAGCCACCTCTCTGGCCGCACTCGATGCTGCGTGTCGTGACCACGGCTTCTTCCTCTTGACCGGGCATGGGCTCGACTCGATGATCGACACCACCTGGACCGAGACACAACGCTTCTTCGATGCCCCTCGTGCGGTTCGCACCGACATCATGCGTGATGAACAGAACCCATTGGGGTGGTTCGACCGTGAACTCACAAAGCGAGTGCGTGACCACAAAGAAGTCTTCGATTTCGTCGATCCAACGGTCGGTGACGAGATGAATCGCTGGCCCGCACTTCCTGGCTTTCGCGACTCGATGGTGGCGCACTTCGAAGCGATGAGTCTGCTTGCGCAACAGACTCTTGCCCTCCTCCACACCACTCTTGATTTGGGTCCAGCGTCTCGAGACGCTTTGAGCTGCGCTCGACAGGGAAGCACCGTGCGGTTGAATCTCTACACCGTCGGTGATCCTGTTCCCGACGAAGAGCGCGAGGGACTCGCTGAACTTGGGGAAGTAGCCCTCGGACACCACACCGACCCCGGAACGCTGACTCTCCTCCTTCAGGACGATACCGGCGGCCTTCAGGCGCTCTCGCAGGATCTCGGCTGGATCGACGTTCCCCCCGAACCTGGAACAATCGTCGTCAACCTTGGCGACTGCACACAGGCGTGGACCAACGATCAGTACCGAGCCGCAGTGCACCGAGTGACTCCGATGACCGAACACCGTCGGTTCTCGATTCCCTACTTCGCCAACCCACCGCGCCCGTCGATCATCGAGCCCTTGGCGGAACTTTCCACTGACGGTGCTCGCTATCGACCGTTCGCTTGGCGCGACTTCATGGCCGCTCGGGCCTACGACAACTTCTCCGACATTGGAGCCGATGACACTCAAGTCACCGATTACCTGATCTGAAGTTCTTCAGTTCGGCGAAGCCCGATGGAATCTAAAGTCGGACACGTACCGCTATCAGTCATCGGTGCGACGGGAGGGAATCATGGGGCTTCGAGGCCAGGCGCAAATCGTCGGTTACAGCGAGCGAAAGTCAGAACGGAAGTTCACCGGAACACCGAAACTGACGCTCGAGCAATGGGCCGATCTCGCCGCAGAAGCACTCCTCGATGCAGGAATCGACGCCGGGGACGTTGATGGACTCGTATGCGCCGCTGATGTCACCGAGTCGCAACAGTTCGTGCCGGCAACCGTTGCGGAGTATC
This sequence comes from Actinomycetes bacterium, assembly GCA_037139155.1. Lineage (GTDB taxonomy): Bacteria > Actinomycetota > Acidimicrobiia > Acidimicrobiales > Acidimicrobilacustridaceae > Acidimicrobilacustris. Next base: position 5,628 of record JBAXGZ010000035.1, read on the forward strand.
TGGGTTGGTCGGTGAACTTCGCCGAACGCGTCGATCTCGGTGGAGCGACATCGGTCGGAGCCGTTTGGCGCGCCGCCGCGGCAATAGAACTGGGAATCTGCGAGACCGTCGTCATTGCCACCGTTGCGTCACCACTCCCCGCCTCTCCTATTCCTCGAGCATTCGATGATCGGATGGTCTTCGGTGCATCAAGTTCCGCATGGGGTTCACCCCAAGCAGAATTCGAACTTCCCTACGGAAACATCGCGCAGAACTGTGGCTATGCGATGTACGCGCGCCTCTATCACGAGACCTATGGCTGGGATGAACGAGCGAGAGCAAAGATCGCTGTCGACCAACGGACAAGCGCGAGCGTCAATCCCAATGCCGTGTTCTTCGGCCAACCCATCACTATCGATGATGTTCTCAACTCTCGAATGATCGCCGACCCTTTGCGCATGCTCGAGATCGTCATGCCGTGCAAAGGGGGCGCTGCGATCGTTGTAACCAGTGCCGATCGTGCAAAGCGCACTCCACATCGACCGGTTTCCATCACCGGTTTCGGGGAACGGCTCACTCACAAGACCCCAACCTTCGCTCCTGATTTTCCCCATACGCCCGTCGCCGCTGCGGCTGCATCGGCATTTGCCATGGCGAACCTCAAGCCCAACGACATGGACATGGTCGAGCTTTACGACTGCTACACGATCACCGCCCTCCTCACCATCGAAGACTCGGGATTCTGCAGTCGGGGTGAAGGTCAGGCGTTCGTCCGAGATCACGACCTCTCCTACAAGGGTGATTTCCCCTGCAACACCCACGGTGGACAACTCGGGTTTGGCCAGACCGGCCTCGCTGGGGGCATGTCGCAAGTAGTTGAAGCTGTTCGCCAAATCCAAGGACGCGCCGAGAATCGACAACTCTCAAAACACGACTGCGCGTATGTGACCGGTACCGGCGGCGTCATGAGCGAACAGGCTGCTCTCATCCTGCAAGGAGCGTGATGACGATGACCGAGAACTCTCAATTCGATATTCCGAAGCCACGACCTATTCCGACGCCTACCTCCCAGCCATTCTGGGATGCGCTCACTCAGGATCGCATCATCGTGCAGCAGTGCAGTGCATGCGACTCGTGGATCTTCTATCCGCGATCTCGATGCACCAACTGTCTCTCCGACACACTGGAGTGGAAAGAAGTCTCCGGACGCGGAACTCTGTTCACTTACTCCATCGCCAACCAACCCACTGCACCAATGTTTGCCGACGAAACACCACAGGTGATCGCCATTATCGAACTCGACGAGGGAGTGAGGATGACAACAACGATGATCACCGACGAGCCCGCAACTCTTCAGGTAGGCGTGCGAGTGGAACCGTTTTTCGATCACGGTTCTGACGGTGCGACACTGCTTCGGTTCCGAGTCACCCGCTGACACCACGATCCCTTCTGGAGGTCCACGAATGTCTTCACGAAAAGATGTCGCCATCATCGGAGCTGCAGGTTCCTGCGGTCGGCAACTCGCCATGCAGTTACTCAGCCGCCAGATCCTTGCTCCTAGCGCTCGACTCCAGCTTGTTGCCCGGCGCGGGGGAAAGAGCGAGGTCGAAATTCTCGGCCTTAAGACCGATCTTCGCGATGCGTTCGCTGACACTGCTCCCCACATCGAGCTCATCGATCGCCCGGAAGTCATTAACGCCGACATTCTCGTAATGCTCGCCGGGTCAACCGTCCCCAACGACCCCACGCTCAATGTCGATCGCATCAAACTCGCTCGGAAGAACCTGGAAATCTTCCGAACATTCGCCGAAGAACTCGGCCGAAGGAACGGTCCACCACCGCTTGTCATCGTGCAGTCCAACCCTGTCGAACTGGGGGTCGACGTGTTCTCCCGCTCCATCGACCGCCACATGGTCATCGGGGCCGGTGCAAATTCCGACACGATGCGCTTCAGCAGAGAGGTCGCCGATTCACTCGGGGTGCGCAGCTCGGATGTCACTGCTTACATGCTCGGTCAACGTTGAAGCTCGTTGATACTGCCGTTACTCAGCAGATGCAGGAACTCTCAGTCGGCAAGGGTCTCGACGTAGTCGATCAATGCGTGCATTCCGAGCGCGTAGGCCGCTTCAGTACTTTCCGAGACTGACTCCTCGGTGCGAGCCACCGCATCGAATGCAGGGTTGTCTAGGAACCGATATCTCGCGCGACGAATCGACATGTTGTCCGGAGCTCGTGCCATATCGAAGACGCTTGCGCCTATCGCATAACTCTCAATGGTTTGATAACCCCTCACAAGATTCGGACCCGAGAGTCCCATCGCTTCCAGATTCGCAATGGCGCTCTGCATCAATAGGAGTCCTGAAGGACTATCGCCTTCGCTCACCGCTATGGCTGCAACGAGTTGTGGATAGGCGACGAATTTCTCACGAGAAGCAAGCATCTGGGCTTCAAGTCGTTCGCGAGGGGTTCCAGCGTCGGGAATCGCTTCGAAAATCGAAAGGAAGAGGGCATCGACCATTGCTGCAAGCAATGCCCCTTTGCTCCGGAAGTGGCGATAGCAGGCAGTGGCATCGACACTCAGGAGATCTCCCAAAACCCGCATCGTCAGGGCATTGAGATCGTTCTTATCGACATAGGCCGTCGCCGCTTGGACGAAGTCTGCTTTTGTGAGCGTTCGATTTTGGGCCACATAGGTAGTCTACGTTGTTGTCAACATTTTGTCGCTGCTGTTTTCCCCCTGAATCTGTTCCTTTCTCTACCATCAGGCCGCGAGTATGCCCATCTCCCTTCGCCGTCGTGTCGCGTTCCTCGGCGTCGCCACTCTTTCGATCCTGGCCCTCGGGCTTCCCGGATGTGGTGGCTCAACACCCAAGGGGTACACGATCAAGGCTCCCGTGCTTTGGGCCGAGGCAAACTCACAGGGACAGGTCGAATCCGGAATCGAGAACGCGACCGTGTCGGTCACCAACGTCGGTACCTCCGGCTTTTCCATTGATCTTGCGTCGGTAAAGGCCAAGGCTGCTGGTCCACAGTGGCTCGCTGCCTCAACATCTGCCGCAGCCGTTGCAACGTTGCTCAGCGGTAGTGATCCCTCGAACATCTCACTCTCCTTCACCATCACCGGTCAGATCGACGGGCCGTCGGGCGGTGCGATGTTGACAGTGGCTTCGCTTGCGGCAATCCGCGGTCTCAAACTCGCCGAAAAGACCACGATGACCGGAACTATTTCTCCCGACGGAAGTGTCGGTCGTGTCGGCGAGATCCCCGCAAAACTTCGCGGGGCCGCAAAGGCCGGGTACAAAACCGTGCTCCTTCCCACCTCGAATCTCGTCGCCTCGGGTGAGGCTTCAACATCGGACATGACCGAGTTCGGCCGAACTCTCGGTCTTGATGTTCGAGGTGTCCAAGATGTGGCGTCTGCCTTCACCGAGTTCACCGGCGAGCCGATCTACACCCCAGCCAACCCCGCCCCCGCTCCGACGGCAGCCACCAACGCCACTGTCGGTGCCCAGACCGCCCGACTTCTCGAACGCATCCGATCTGAACTCACCCCAACGACGAGTCCATCGATCACAAGCGAACTGGCGCAAGCATCCGCGGCATTCGCTGCTGGGGATCTTCCGAAAGCGTACGGATTAGGCGTCGATACCTACACCCTCCTCGCTCGAGAGTCGGCAACGACATCAATTTCCGCAATCATTGCCAATCAAGGACAGCCCGCTGCACTCGCTGAACTCAAACGACAAACTGAGGAACTTGAGGTTCGCAGCTCGCTTTCCCTCAAGACACTCTCCAACGTCGATGCCCTTGATGCAGTGGCCCAACTTTCGCTCCCGTTCGCACTCGGATGGATCACGTGGGCTGACGCCATCCTCGAAGGAACTTCACGCGCACTCAAGGCGGGGACAATAACTCCGGATAATTACGGCGTCACCGCTGCCGCCATCGCCGAGCAGAGAGTTGCGATCGAAGTTTTTGGTCCCGACGCCGTTGAACTGGCGCGAGTGAACGCAAATCCAAAGGTATCGACGACCACTCCACCGCCCGAGTTTCTTTCGAACTACACGAACTTCATGGTCGAGGCCGGCATCGCCAATAAGGACTACCTCAACGTTGTTGTCGGTTCCAGAGGCACGACCGATTCGAATGGAGCGCCCGTCTTCGTGGCCTTGGGGCTGAACGCGCTAACGACCACCGTTGAATCGACACCGCCTGACTACCAATCAGCCAATGAAGAGATCCAACAAGCGGCCGTCGCCGCGACCTACTTCGTCTTCGGAACCGGACTCGTTGCGAATACTGGAGCAATAGGGATTATTGGTAACGGCGTTGGGACCGATATTCGCGGCACCGTCACCATTCCCGGTCTCATCAACGCAGTTGTCCTCGCCGCTTCAGGGGTCGATGCCCTCATCAATCTCCTCGCTGCTCGTGCGGTCGATGCCACCTACCCCCGCTGGTCAGCAAGTTGGGGCGTCGCCGCAGCTGATGCCCTCAACGGCTCAGGTCGCGACGCCTCCGGCGAATACCTTGCTTTGAACGAGCTCTGGTATGACGCAATCAACTCTTCTGTCCTGTACGCGGCGACATCTCCGTCGTAGATTCACCACAGAGTTCTTCGCAGTTTGCCGAACCTGAAAATCGAGAGGTGCGATGCCCAACACGCGACCTTCGTTTCGGTGGATCACAATCGCCGGGTTACTTCTTGCAGCGTTTGTTTTCATTCCTGTAATTGTTCTCTTCACATTGTTCGTTGTTCGGGAAAACCCAGGGCCTCAATCTCTCGACGATGCGGTTCATTCATTCCGAAGCCAGTCAGAGACATCAGTCAAGGAACCCGGAACGACAGTGATCAGGCCGGCTGCAGGTGTTTACAGTTCGGTCGCTTCCGGTACCGCATCAATCAGTTTCCCAGCGACGAGCCAAAAGTACGGAAACGTTGTACCCGTCACTGTCACTCATACCGGCGCGAACTGTTGGAGTACCAGCGTCGACTTCAACTCTGCCTATCAGCAGCGCTGGGACTACTGCTTCGACGCCGGATATTTGGTTGAGAACGGAAACTACACATCGACCCGATGGGATTTCGGTGTGACATCAATAACGAACCGGTCCTCCTTCATTTGCCAACCTCCCGGCCGGATCATGAATGCCAGCGAAGACCAAAGTGAAGACTCGACCTACACATGCGTCGGAACCAGCGACAGCATCGACGGTACAACGACATCAGAGGTGAGATTCACCTTCATCGGCCATGAAGCACTCGACATAGATTCAGCAGCGGTGCCCACGATTCATTATCAAGAAAATGACACTCTCACTGGAACGCAACGGGGATCCACCATTACCGACTACTGGTATTCGGTGAACGACTTACTCCTCGTACGCATGGAGCGACATCTCGAGTTGCGAACTGACTCGCCCATTGGGGACATCACCTACACAGAAGTCGGGCAATGGAAACTCGCCTCGATACTGCCTAACCGCTGATTTGACCGACCGCGAAGAGGGCTGTGGTTCTTCTGTTCATCCAATAGGAACGAGTGAATCAGCAGAAAAGTGGAATCTGATTTCAGGGCCACGCCAGTGGACAGGAATCATCGAGAAGTTCACCGTCGACGAGCGAACCGTGATGGGCCTTGGTCGGCGATCCGGGAACTGGCTTGAACGTTGTTCCGTCGCCTGTGTACCGAACACTGATCGCTCGACGCCGACGGGTTCGACTGGCGTTGCCGCTCGCTGCATGAATTGTTCGTGCGTGATGAACGGTGAGATCGCCCGGTTCGGTGTCGAAACTAATGATGCGCGCTTGACCGACCATCGTGTCGTAGTCGGGAACCTCAGCACCGTCGGTGCCTGGAATCGCCATCTCCGACACAAACATGTTGGGCCGATACTTCGTGTCGTCACGATGTGAGCCCACAACAAATCGAACTGCGCCGGTCTCCCCGCTGACGATGTCGAGAGGAACCCATGTCGTGCACACCAGGTCGCCCTCAAGATGAAAATAGGCCATGTCCTGATGGAATCCAGTTTTCTCCTGTGTTCCCGGTTCTTTCACCAAAACACTGTCCTCATACAATCGAACCTCGTCGCTGCGCAGCAACGACGCAACGATCTCGGGAAGTGGAGACCGAAGCGCGAAGTTGCGGAACTCCTCTTGTACGAGCCAATGGTCAGTGCCCGCTCGAAACTTCCCGCGCGGTCCGCCACCGGACACCACCGCTTCATCAACGATGCGCGCTGCACCCGCGCCTTGTTCGAGGGCATCAGCCATCTCGGAGAGATCCGCCATCTCCGACCCAGCGAGTGCATCCTCGATCGGTTGTGCCATCGAAGCAACAAATTCGACAGGCAGGATGGAACGGAGGCACACCACACCGTCGCGCCAGAACGTTTCAACTTCGTCTTGCGTCACTGGACGCAGCGGGCTCACTCGATCCATATCGTCATCCTGCCCCAACTGAACATGCCACGGCGTTGAATTCAAGCGATAAACGTTCGCAGCGCATCTGCATCGGCCGCTGCCTGCCGCTTGGCCATCGAGATGGCGGTGGGAACCGATTTGGGGTCCATCAGTTTCGTGAGGTCCACGGTCTCTGGGCTGCGAAGGAGCACCGAGGTACCCGAGGCCTCAAGTTTGGAAAGTTCTTCAGCGAACATTCCGGGAGCTTGGGTCATGGCTCCGACCGGTTTGGGTGTTGCATCGGTGAGGCTGAGCACAACCGCCCGATCGCAACCGGCCAGCAAATCGAGATGGGTACCCGAACCACTCACTCCCCCGTCCATGCATCGGCGGTCGCCGATCGGTTGGGGACTGAAGATGCCGGGAACCGCACTACTCGCTGCCACTGCTCGTTCGATTCGGACCGCGGAGTCTTTCGTGATCACGCAGCGTTCACCGGTGAGCGTATCGATGCAGGTGATGTGAAGAGCAGCGCCCGGCCACGCGCGCGACAGCAACATCAGCGAAACGCTGCGGGCCATTTTGTTCGCCGATGGAGTCGCGGCCGCGAGAGCCGCATGGCCGATCTCGCGAATGAGTTCCGGTTCCGAACTCTGGGCAGCGACGAATGCATCAAGGGCGCGCTGCTGGCTTGGTTTGAGCGATGCGGACGGGGCCAGTGCACTAACGAGAGCCGGAGTCTTTGAGAAGAACGCGACCTCACGCTCGAATCGGCGCACCTGCCCGGCTTCGAGGATCGCACCGGTCAGCGAACCGGCCGAGGTTCCTACAACGCGCCCGGCTCCTTTTAGGTCGACACCGAGTTGGGCCAACTGTTCGAGATAGGTGACCTGCCACGCGACGAAGAACAGGCCACCGCCACCCAACGAGATCCCGAGATGAATGCCGTCGGCGTAACGGGCCGAGAAGTCCTGAGGAAGAGCCAAACCATCGTTTGCCATGATTCGACTCTAGCGAAGGGCCGTATCGAAGCGCCCTCAGCGGATGAGCGCGATCGTGCCGCTGGTCAACAACACCAAAAGTAGAACCATCCCGAGTGCGGCAAATCGCGTGTCCCGGAGTCGGGTCCAGTCGACGACCAACCAGGCAACGCGCAGTACGGGCGCGGCAATCAAGATCACGATGCATGCGGTGCCACTCACCGCACCCATACGACCGGGAATGAACGCTCCACCAAGCGCAAGCACAAACGTAACCACGAGCGCGACCTGCAGGATTCGCGAAAGCAGTTTGAGATCGTTCATCGGCGCACAATCAGCAGAACGCCAATGATGGCAAGAACCACCGAGAGTCCTCGCCGAACAACTGGTGGCGGAAGGACGTGCTGCAAACGAACACCGACGGTTCCTCCGACCAATCCAGCCGCCGCAACCAACGCAGCATCGGAGACGATGACACGCCCTTGCGATTCATAGACGAGCAGACCAACAGCGGCGGTCACACCGACGGTGAACGTCGATGTCGCTGCTGCAACCTTCACCGGAACATGCATGACTTCCGATGTCGTCGGCGTCTTGATCCACCCGCCACCGACTCCCGACAGTCCCGAAATCAGTCCCGCCAGTCCCATTCCCATGAGACCAAGAGGAAGTCGATTGGCGCGATAGGGAACGAACTCATCGCCAAGGGGATACACGCCAGCGAGGGTTCCCGGTTTCTCGCCGACATCGTTGAGAGTGAGTGTCGGATCGGGAAGGTTTCGTACACCTTTGCGCCGCGCGCCGGCGAACGCCGCTACCAAGGCCACAACACCCAGTACCACCGCCAACAATGACTGTCCCACTAACCCCGACACAAGGGCTCCGACAAGTGCAGCTGATGACGCAACTATTTCGGTAGCAACCCCAAGGCGGTGATTTACAACCCGACCCACGAGTTGATGCGGTGCGGCGGCGAGAGAACCGGCTGCTACTGATACCAAGCCCAATGGAGCTGCGAACTTCGCTTCCATCCCTGTCAGCACGAGAACGGGTACGAGGAGGATTGCTCCGCCTAGACCACCCAGTGTTCCGATTGCAGCAGTGAGAAATGCCGCGAACGCTAGAGCGACAGGATGCACGAGGCGAACCTAGCAAACCCGTTGCTCACGACTCTGCCGAATGAGATTCGGTGACGGCGCTATCGCTTAATGGAGATGGTCAGATCAGGAGCGCTAATCGTCGCGTCCGAACCGGCGAACCACTTTGCTTTAGGTGTCCCCGCCACGAATTCATCAAGGAACGCAACCGTCAGACCGGAACTCAATTCGAGATCTCTCGGGTACGGCATGAATTCCGGTCCGCATCCTTCTTGGGCCTGGGCCTTGATCGCGGTGGCAACGAGCGCCGGTGCATCTGGAAGCTTCGGAATCTCATCGAGATACATACACACGTCGGTGAATGATTGATGAGCTGCGTCGGTGAGTACAACGAGCACAACCGGCGGACCGGTGATGAGATCAAACGGCCGCTGCGAATCGAGCGCCAGTGGAGTCGTGATGTCCTTGGTTCCGACCATAAGCATCACCGGAATCTTGATTCCGGTGAGTTCAGCATCGGACAAACGGCGCGTATAGGGCGCCTGACCAACGACGGCTTTGATTCGCGGATCAGGAGCGATGGTGCCCGCCGGACCGGTGTGACCACCCGCGGTGGCCAGCGCCGTATAGCCGCCATAACTATGGCCAACGAGACCAATGCGCTTGTCGTCAATTGCGCCCTTGAGTTTTGCATACGGAGAAGGTGAGAGCGACGGCGTCGCGGTACCTGCCGACTGTGCAAGGGCCCAGTCGATAAGCGTCTTCACCAGATTCGGACGCAAGAAATCATTCTGTTCCTGAGAGACCGACGTTCCCAGAAGTTGGTCAGCCGCAGTGTTCCCATCGTGATTGGCCGACAACACCACATAGCCATGACTGGCAATGTCCTCAGTAAGGAACGAGGCGACGAAACTCTGCCCACCGCTGCCATGGGAGTACACGACGAAGGGGAAGGAACCAGCAGTGTTGATCGGTGCCCCTTCGATCGCCACCTTTGAATCGAAATAGGCGGTCGGAAGCAGGGAGTATCTCGTCATCTTTCCGGAGGCACCATCGACTGCTGGGTACCAGAGGTCGGCCGAGATCGTCTTGCCCGAGGAGGCATCGACAATGGAGATCGACTCGTGACCGACTGCGTAGGTTCCCGATCGCGCCGGCATCGGCTGCGGCGTCGCGGCGTTCGAGTCGCTCGTGGATGTACCGCAAGCGGCGAGCAGTAAGGCGCCCACAACGAGGGCAAGAGCGGGCAGGGAGAGGAGACGAGTGCGCTTCAACATGGGCGACACACTCCCACATCAGCGGGCACATTTGAGTATCCGAACTCAACATGAGCATCAGAGAGGGGATCTGACTACCTTGCGACAGGAAGAAGGGGGCCAAGTATGAATCTCAAACACGATCTGCCCGAAGGCACCGTCGAATGGATCGCCGAGATCGGCGGGGGCGAAATCACCCGTCTCCACCGTCATGTCGCGCGGCGCGAAGCATGGGTCGTCGATGTCACACGAACAGACGGCAGCGTGCTCGAAGGCTTCCTCAGACTTGAACGAGTGCCCGCCGGTCCTCGTTCCTCGACATCATTGACACGCGAAACCCGAATCATCCAAGCACTAGCCGACACCGACATTCCGGTTCCGCAGGTGTTCGGAGTGAACGACGAACTCCATTGCACGCTCTTTGAACGCGTCGCAGGACGTTCTGACATCGACAAGCTCGACAATCCTCAACAGCAACGAGCAGTTATGGAGGATTTCATTCGAGTCATTGCTCGGATGCATCAACTCGATCTCGACGAACTGGGCCTTGCTGATGCCATGCCGTATCTCCCCACCACCGCGCAAGAAGCCGCTCTCAACGATGTCGACTTAGCCCTTGAGCAGTGGGAGTCGTTCCTCGCGACCTATCACGAACCGCTCATCAGTTATGGAGTCCGCTGGCTCCGACACAACGCTCCCACAACACTCGCTCGCCTTTCGTTGGTACAGGGCGATACCGGACCAGTGAACTTCATGTTCGACGGCAACCACGTGAGCGCCATCATCGATCTCGAATGGGGTCACTTCGGCGATCCGCTCGAAGACATCGGGAACATCTGCGTCCGCGAATTCTGGAACCCGAGTGGTGGGCTCAAGGGACTCTTCAAGTTGTACGAAGAAGAGTCGGGCATTCCCTATACGAAGTTCGCCGCGCAGTACTACCGAGTGCAGCAGAACGTTCGCGGAATGATCCCGATCCACGCGATCTCGGTGAATGCCCATCCGCGAGAATCGCTCGCGTGGTTCCTCTGTTACCGATTTCTCGGAGACCGCGCGACGTGTGAATCTCTTGCTGAGGCCGCCGGGCTCGATATTGAGCGTCCGATCATGCCTGACGACGCCGACGGCAAGGACATACTCGCCGATGCCGCAATCTGGTCCCTCGAGCATGATGTCCAACCGCATCTCTCCGATCCGTTCGCGATGTCTCGACTCGGTGATGCCGCAATCCTCATCAAGATCATGGACCGCAAGCGACGCTTCGGCCCGCTACTTGATGCCATCGAATGCGACGAACTTGCGCCGATACTTGGTCATCGTCCCTCGTCACGGTCCGAGGGGATGGCGGCACTCGATCAATTGATCAGCCAGGACGAAATCGATGACAACGCCGTCATCACCTATCTGACTCGGCGCGCCTATCGCGATGAATGGCTGTTCGAACCTGCGGTCTCGCTCTATCCCACTCGAAGTTGGTCGGCCCTCGACGACTAAGGCCGAGGCCTCAACTCATTGTCTCGATAATCGAGTCGATTTGGGCAGGATGAGTCACCACATGATGTGCCCCTGCCGAACGCAATTCAGCCTCGGTACCGAACCCCCAAGTCACTCCGACGAATTCGGTTCCAATCGCTGTTGCCCCATGACCGTCATGTTCACGATCACCAACCATCACAACCGCTCCTGGGTCGGTAATTGCCAGCTGCTCAAACACCGACCTCATCACCACTGGCTTTTCGGCCCCGGCACCGTCGCGTTCTGAGCCCACCACGATTTCGAACTGCGATGCAAGACCAGCATGATCAACGACTGGTCGAGCAAACCCAGTGCGTTTCGATGTGGCAACCGCCAGACGTAGACCAGCGTCGTTCAGACGCGTGAGGAGTTCAGGAATTCCGTCGTACACCGAATACTCATACATTCCGCCGGCCCCATAGTGCTCGCGGTACACCGTGATGAGTGAGTCGATCAGCGTGTCATCGCCAACTACTGAGCCAAACCCTGTTGTCAGCGGAGGCCCAATGAACGAAGAAAACTGTTCATCGGTGATTGCAGGAAATCCATGATGCGCAAGCGACTCATCAACACAACGACGAATTCCTGGGCTGCTGTCGATGAGCGTTCCATCGAGATCGAACAGCACGGTCGTGATCGGCATCGTCTCATTCTGACTCACGGAATGAACGCCCGGTTCATCAGCGCATGGCAAAACGCAAATGGGCCCCGACCGAAGCCGGGGCCCATTGCACAAACAAATGCTTAGGAAATGAAAACCGGATTGATCGGTGAACCAGTTGCGCCCGTGACCTTGAGCGGCGACACGGCAATGACTCCTTCGTAGTTACCGTCTTCACACGGCTGACGAAGATCGAGATGCTCGAGCATGAAGATACCTGCTTGCACCAGAAGGATCTTGTGCACGATAAGGAAGTCGTTGTTGTCGAAGGGAATGACCTCGACAGCAGCGTTGTCAGAACCGACAGCAGTGACATCCATCGATGCAAGCCACTCGGCAGCATCGGAACCAATACCCGCCTGCGCGAAACCTTCGGGTTCGCCAGCGGCATTGTTGGCCCACCACATGTCGAGGTGACCGGTACGAATAAGTACAACGTCGCCAGCGCGAACCTCAACACCCTGCGCAGCGGCAGCAGCCTGAAGATCGGCAGCCATGATCATGGTGCCGGGCTCAAGCCACTTGTCGGCACCCTTCAACTTCACGATGTCGAGAATGATTGAACGGGCCGCGAAGCTGTCGACCTTTTCGATGCCGAGTTTTCCGGCACCACCAAGGGCACGCATCTCGCCATAAGGAACGCCGTTGTAATGCTTGTGGTCTTCGTACACATGGATGAGTGCGTCCATGTGTGAGGTGGTGTGCGAGGCCATGACGAGCACGTCTTCATGAGCACCGGTTCCAGGCTGTGCGCCGTAACTGGCATACATGCCATCGTCAGTGCCGTCCTGAAGCGTGAGTCGCATCGGCGTTCCGCGGTAGTCGAGCAGCGGAACTCCTTGACCCTGAATCGGAATACCAAGGCTGTAGACCTTGCCCGTCGTAATCGATGCGGCGGCGGCTTTGATGACTTCAGGCGTGAGGTGGTTCAGTGCCCCGCGCTCGTCGTCGGCGCCCCAACGGCCCCAGTTGTTTGTGCTCATGTGATGTCCCCCGGTGGATCGGCGTTCGAATGTCTGAAAGGTACAACTCCGGCGGCATCGCTGCCGCCGGAGTCACTTAGGCCAGTGCGGGAAGGATCTCGTTGCGAAGCAGGTCGATCTGCTTCCAACTTTCCGAAATCGGCATGCCACCACAGAGAGGGTGCATCGCGAAGACAGCAAAATCGCCAGCGGCCTTCGCTTCTTCGACCGCTTGGGCGGGCGAAATAACTTGATAGAGGCCCTCTTCACGGAGTTCGCCAACGGTCGTCGCATGCGAATGGGCCGAGGACTTAATGTCAGAGGTCTGCCATGAGGAATAGGTCGTGGCTTCGTGAAGGATGTGTTCACCCATAGCGGCCCAACCAGCATCGACGTCTTCGGCAAAAAAGACATGGTGAAAATCATCAGGCGGAGCCATGGCGAAACCCTGTGTGCCGTACTCCGCGCACTTTTCGTAATAGTGCGCCTCGATCTCAGGAACCGGTGCTGCCCACATAATGGGAAGACCAAAGCGGGCGGCACGGCGCGCTGCTGGCTTTGAGGTTCCTCCAAGAAGGAACATCGGGTGTGGTTGCGTGTACGGACGCGGCGTGACCTGCACGGTGGTGCCGCGATATTCGAATGGTTCGCCGGTCCATGCCTTCAGCATCACGTCAACGCATTCGTCCATGATCTTGCCGCGATCGGCCCAGGACTTACCGTGGGCTGCATATTCGCTCGGGCGATAGCCAAGGCCGCCAATGACGGTGAGGCGGCCCTTCGACATGAGATCAATGACCGCGATGTCTTCGGCGATGCGCAACGGATCGTGCAACGGCACGAGAAGTGCAGAAATCGAAACGGAAACGTTCTTGGTGCGACTGAGAATTGCTGCAGCCATTGTGAGCGGAGAAGAACTCCAACCGTTTTCGGCGCCGTGATGCTCTTCGAGCGTCACCATGCCGCCACCAAGGTCATCAAGAGCTTGGGCCATGTCGAGCATGGCGTTGTAACGATCGGCCATCTCATTTGGCTCGAGTCCGGGCTGAATGCAATTGAAACGCATCATGGTCAGTGCCATGTCATGTCCTCCCCTAAGTGGAATGTGATTCTGCCCCAAAATGAGCAGGTACTGCGACGAATTGGTGAACGGATAGTTGCGCTACTGCGCAACTTCAGCCGCCGCCAGAATTTCAATGGCTTGCTTGATCCGCTCGGCGTGCTTGGTTTCCTCACGGCCGTTGCGAAGCAGAAGTTCGATGACCTCGGGATCGGTCTCGGCGGCGGCCCATTTCTGGTAGCCGAGGTCGCCCTGAAGTTCACCCTCGACGATCATCGGCAGCGCGGACGCGTCGATGGAATCGGGAAGGTCAACCTCGAACTTCTCGAGCACCTCGGCCGACGGGACGTACTCGGTTCCCGTCTTGAGCGTCAGCACCTTCATCATCCGACGAGCATGACCAACTTCTTCACGACCGTTCTTACGCAGCAGTTCAGCCGCTTCCTCGTTGTTGAGGCGCTCGGCCAACGCGTTGTAGAGCACATCACCGCTGTTTTCGACACGGATCAGCAGTTCGGCAGTTTCAAAATCAAGGGTCTCGGCTGCACCGAGGACCATGGAGGCTTCAAAGAAGTTCATGAAGGGATCATCGCGAAGAACGGGGGCCGCCGCCCTGTCGAGCGCTCGAGCCACCAGATCCCTGACGGGAACTGGAAGAACGGCTACTCGACGAGCGTCCACCGGACGTCGAACCTCCACCGGATCCATTGCGTGCGCCGCCGCCCGAACCTGATCCGGACCGCGCGCCTGAACCGGAACGAGTTCCTGCGCTCGATCCGCCTGCGGATCCGGGACCACTACGACCCCGACCCGAACCGCTCCGCTGGGGCCGGCCAGTCGCCGTGGGGGTGTCCGATCGCGGCTTGCGCGAATTCGGACGACCTCCAGGCGTCTTGACCGGTTCCGGAACATCGAGCAATGCCTTCACTTCTGACGCGCTTTTCTTCAGTCGCTGACCGGGAGCAATTTCCTGCAGTAGCGGTGAATCGGGGCGAACCTTTGCAATGGTGGGCTTGATGCCCGCCTTGCGCATGAGTTGATCGGTGTCCTTGCGTTGCGCTTCTGTCGCGAGCGTGACAACGACTCCTTCGTTTCCGGCGCGTGCTGTGCGTCCAGAACGATGGAGGTATGCCTTGTGCTCCATGGGCGGATCGGCGTGGATCACGAGCGATATGTCATCGACGTGAATTCCGCGCGCTGCAATATCGGTAGCGACCATGGCCGCTGCCGTTCCGTCGGAGAACGCCGCAAGGTTTCGCGTGCGGACATTCTGCGAGAGATTTCCGTGCATCTCGACCGAAGCGACTCCGTGCGCGTTGAGTTGGCGCGTGAGTTGCTTGGCCCGATGCTTCGTACGAGTGAAAATGATGGTGCGACCTGGAGCCGCAGCAAGATCAACAATGACCGGAAGGCGATCGTCGTTCGTCACGTGCAACACGTAATGGGTCATGGTGTTGACCGGTGACTGTTCTGAGTCGACGCTGTGGGTCACCGGATTAGACATGTAGCGCTTGACGATGACATCGACGCCCTTGTCGAGAGTTGCTGAGAACAGCAGATGCTGCGCATCGTCGGGAGTGCGATCGAGAAGTCGCTTTACGCCGGGCAGGAAGCCGAGATCAGCCATGTGATCGGCTTCATCAAGAACACACACTTCAACGCGATCGAGTTTGCAGAAGTTCTGACTGATCAGGTCTTCGAGTCGACCGGGGCAGGCGACGACAACATCGACGCCCTTGCGCAACGCGTCAACCTGCGGGTTCTGACCCACGCCGCCGAAGATGGTCGTGGTACGAAGACCAAGGCGTCGAGCGAGCGGCGAAATCGTTGCGTCGATCTGCAACGCAAG
>JBAXGZ010000036.1:0-20869 GCA_037139155.1 Actinomycetes bacterium
ATGGCGTTGACCATTGCCCGATCAGAGGACGAACCGTGGCTGATGATGCAGACACCATCGACACCGAGAAGCATCGCCCCTCCGGTGTTTTCGGGATCGAGCGAGTCATAAAGCGGCATGAGCGAGGGCCACAATGCCGCCGATGCCGCACGGGCCTCGTCGGAGGAATCGAATGCTGCGAGAAGTGAGTTGATGACCGACTTCAGTGAACCCTCGAGTGTTTTGAGCGCAACGTTGCCGGTGAAGCCATCGGTGACGACGACATCGACATCGTCAGTCATGATGTCGCGCCCTTCAACATTGCCGATGAATCGCGCGCCGGTCTCACCAAGCCACGAACCCTCGGCAAGCAACTTGTGTGTTTCCTTGACCAGAGGGTTCCCCTTGGTCGGTTCCTCGCCGATCGAAAGCAGTCCAACTCGCGGTGCGACAATGCCAAAACGTTCCTTGGCGAAGACCGCGCCCATCTGCGCAAACTGCACGAGCCACTCGGCATTGCACTCGGCATTGGCGCCCGCATCGAGCAGCACCGTCGGCGTGTCAGCCCCGGGAACGGGAATAGGCGTTGCAATTGCTGGTCTTTGCACACCTTTAATGCGCCCCATGCGCAACAACGCGCTGGCCATTGTTGCGCCGGTGTTCCCCGCGCTCACCATCGCCGAGGCCTTGCCGTCGCGCACCGCTTCGGCGGCACGCACCAACGATGAGTCCTTCATCTTGCGAACGCTCGAGCCGGGATCGGCGTCCATGGCAATGACTTCCGATGCCTCGATGACTTCGAGTCCACCGGTATCGCCGAGATCCGCGGCACGTCCAACGAGGACAACGGGAATACCAAATTCATCGACGGCGCGACGCGCACCGGCAACGATTGCCGCGGGAGCGTTGTCGCCACCCATTGCATCAACCGCGATGGGAAGCATGAGTGACCTCTCGGACTCAGTCGACGTTCAGTGCCTGGCGGCCGTTGTACCAACCGCAGTTTCCACACACCACGTGCGGACGCTTCACGGCGCCACAACGCGGACATGTGCTGCGAGCCGGAGTGGCAATGCGCCACGCCGAAGCACGACGGCTGCGGCTCTTGGACTTCGAGGTCTTCTTCTTGGGTACGGCCATGGTCGTTCCTGATTCGGGGGGCGGCACACTGAGCCGCTCGCGGGACCGGGGGATGCCCCGGGCAGACGGGAGACCCTACTCGCCGGGCTCGCCCGGTTCGAAGTCAAGATCTGCGAGCGCCGCCCAGCGGGGGTCGGCGAGGGGTCCGGGACCTTCCTCTTCGGCCAATTCGTCGATTTCTCCCTCGACTCCGGTGGGGAAGGAATCGGGCGCTGGACCCCGACAATCCTCGGCACAGAGCGGGGCAAGGGGCAGGGCGAGGAGTACCGCATCACGCACCATGGGCTCGAGATTCACGGTGTCCTCGGCCATCGGATAGGTCTCGCCTTCAACGGGACGAGGCTCGAAGATCTCTCGGACCTTCGCCACCGACTGTCCGGTGACGGGCTTCAGGCACCGACGGCACTCCCCCACCCACGAAGTCGTAATGGTGCCGGTGGCCACCAAACCGTTGCTGAGCGTCTCAAGTTCGAGATCGACCTCGATCGGTTCACCCTCGGGAACCACCGCGGAAGTGATCCCTAGATCGGGCAGAACAAACGATTCGTGAAACTGACGGCGGGTTCCGGGATGGCGGCGCAGATCGGCAATGCCGACAACCAATGGTCGATAGGTCATCGACTATGCGTCGTCCTGATCAAAGAAGTTTGCCGCAGCATCGCGGATGGTCTGCGTCGGATGGTTCGACGACGGTGGGGGCGGAAGGTCGGCATAGCGATCGTCGACCACCGTGAGTCGCGGCCGTTCCTCGAAGTCACCGTCGAAGGGAAGGGAACCTTCGTCCCATTCATCGGCGTTGACCATTCCTTCTTCGTCGTACAGGGCGGTTGCTCCGTCGAGTTGCGACAGTTCGTCATACACCGATGGTTGCGTCGGAAGGGAACTGAAATCTTCCTGACCTCCGGCGTAGTCCGCCTCTCCGATCGGTACTCCTTCAACCCCGTGTTCGGCGGCGGCGGCGGCCTCAGCAAGGAGGTTGGTCCCCTGCAACTTGGCCCGGCCCGCACCGACGAGTTTCTGGGTGCGCTCCAGAACGATTTCGAAGCTGGCGAGTTTCTGATCGCAGAAGTCCTCGACCTCGTGACGGAGACGGCGAGCATCGGCCTGAGCGGCATCGACGATGTCATAGGCCCGTTGTTCTGCAGCCTTTACGACCTCGGTGCGCTGCACCATCCGCTCGGCCCGGGTACGAGCTTGGTCGACGATGTCGTCGGCTTCGTGACGAGTACGAGCCAGGAACTCCTCGCGTTCTTTGAGCAACCAACGTGCGGCACGGAGTTCCTCGGGCAATGACTCAAGGGCATCGTCGATGAGATGGAGAACCTCATCCTTCGAGATCATCGACGAGGCTGAAAGCGGAACATCACGAGCGTTCTCGATCACGTCCCGAAGGGTGAGCAGGACATCTTCGGTCTCGGCGGGGTGGTACTGCGCTCCCACAGGGGGAGGAGTGAGATCGATCTCGAGATCCTGTTCATCGAATGTGGGGTTGTCGTAGCGACTCACGATCGGTACTTCTCCTGAAGTCGTTTTGCGACGGCGGGCGGCACCATCGATGTCACATCGCCGCCGAAGCGGGTGATCTCTCGCAAGAGCTTCGACGCCAGGAATGAGTTCCCCGACGCCGAAGGGATGAACAACGTGTCAACACCGGAGATCTTCTGATTCATCTGTGCCATCTGGAGTTCACTCTCGAAATCGGAGACGGCGCGCAGACCCTTCACAATGAAGTCGGCGTACATTTCCTTCGCGAGATCGACCACCAGAGACGCGAACATCGTCACCTTCACGTTCTCGAGGTGAGCGACTGATTCCTCGAGCATTGAGCGACGCTCGTCAAGGGAGAAGAGCGGCTCGCCCTTCTGCGGATTACGCATCGCCGCGACAATGACCTCGTCGAACAAACGCGAGGCAGTAGCGATGATCTCAAGATGACCGTTGTGGATCGGGTCGAACGATCCCGGATAAAGCACTCGGGTCACGGAGACTCCGGACTGTCGGGGGGCAGCAGGACAGTTACGAGCGTACCCCCGTATCTCTTCTCCTTCTGCGCATTCCAGCCCACAGGAAGAGTGATCGGACGCGACGATTCCGCAACGACGACGCCACCTGCGGCGAGCACACCAATGGCGTCGAAGACTTCCGACCACAGGTCGTCCTCGGCGGCGTAGGGAGGATCGATGAGCACAAGATCGAAGTGCAAACGATCTCGATCCCACCCGGCGACCGAATCGCGCAGCCAAACCAACGCGTCTTGGGCCACCACAGTTGACTGCTCGGTGAACCCGGTGGTGGTGAGATTGGTAGTGATGGCGTGCCGTGCATTTCGGCCGTTGTCGACGAAGACAGAAGACGCCGCCCCTCGGGAAAGAGCTTCGATGCCCAGCGCGCCCGAACCCGCATAGAGATCGAGCACCCGTGCGCCTTCGATTGCCCCCAGACTCACTAAGGAATTGAACATCGCCTCTCGGACGCGGTCGAGCGTGGGGCGGGTGTCAGTTCCCTCTGGCGCAACCAGCCTGCGTCCTCTTGCCTCTCCGGCGACGACCCTCATGCTGGCGACCGTACCCTGTGGTGATGGACGCCGAACTCGGAATGAACTGTGTCGACTGCGGAGGCACGCTCCATCCCCTCTCCTATCCACCCGAGGAGGGTTGGGAAGCGGGCGATGTCGTTGCGTACCGGTGCCCCGATTGCAACGAACGCTTCGACATCGTTCTCGGCGATCCTGCCGATGACGACGACCGGTACTGAGACGGGAGCGAACTGTGGGCATCGATGCTGAAGTGCGCAATCTCGTTGGCCGCTATTGCGACGCCGTACTTCGAGTTGATGTCGCCGAGTTCGCAAGCACATGGGCCGAAGACGCGCGTTGGCTCATTCCTGGAGACGGAGTAATCGAAGGACGCGAAGCGATCACTGCGACCTTCGAGAAGATTCGACCCACCTATCGACAGTGCGTGCAGGAAATCTTGAACGGAACGATTTCCTATGTCGATGGCGAAACCGCCACCGCTCGTTGGCAGATCCGTGAACGGCAATGGCGCCAGGACGGGACCGTCAGTGAACTCATCGGCGTCTATCACGACACGATGGCCCGAGACCCCGACGGCGTCCTTCGGTTCGCGAAACGTGATTTTGAACTCATCTACAGCGGTCCCATCGACGGAACCGGAAGAGTACGAACGCCACGTACGCCCTGAACTGGCGGTTCTCGCTAGTCGTTGATGAGGGCAGCAAGAATGTCGGCAAGTTGCGCTGGTCGGCAGACCATTGGCGAATGATCACCCGGGATCTCGACGACATCGGCACCCATCCGCTCGGCGACGGCACGCTGTCCATCGACTAACAGGATCGGATCATCGGTGCACACCACATAGGTGCTCGGCCGTGTGCGCCACGCTGCTTCCTCGACAATCACTGCGCCGCCGGTGTTGCCCGGGCGAAGGTTGGTCGCCCACTGCGCCGCTTCTTCCGGGTCGATATCCGGATAGAAGATTTGCGCCGCTGAGTCGGGATCGATGAACGGGATTCCATCGTCGCCGACTCGCATCGTGGTGAGAAAACCTTCGCCGATAGTCATCGGTCCACCGCTTCCGTGTTCACCAGCGTCCGGACCCAACGCGGTGAGATACACCAATCGTTCAACCGACGGGTGATTTCCCGCAACGGTGACGACGGCTCCGCCGTAGGAGTGCCCCAACAAAATCACCGGACCCTCGATCGTTTCGAGCACCGCAGTCACAGCCGCGGCATCTTCAGTGAGATCGGTGAGCGGCAAGTCGACAAGTGCGGTTTGCACCCCTCGTGCGTCGAGTTCCTCTACAAGCGGAGCGAAGCACCAGCCACCGTGAAATGCGCCATGAGTCAGAACGATCGTTGTCATTTCCCGATCCTAGGAAGATTCGGTCAACTTTTCATCAAAAAGTCGATGTCATCGGCCTTAAGGAAAAGATCTACCTCTTCGGCCAGAAGATCGTGCTCGTGAAGGTCAGGATCAGCGTCGAGAAGTTCGATCGCGATCTCCCGAGCGATCACCACCCATTCACGGTCGCGACGTAATGAGGCCAGTTTCAAATCGTTCTGACCCTTTTGTCGTTCCCCCATGATCGTTCCCTCGCCCCGCAGATCAAGATCGACCTCGGCAAGTTCAAACCCATCGGTGCTGCGCACGAGTGCCTCAAGCCTTGCTTCCCCATCAGGGGTCGTCGACTCGCCGACCAACCAGCAGTAGGACTTCGCCGCACCTCGACCGACGCGACCGCGCAACTGATGCAACTGTGCGATCCCGAATCGAGTGGCGTCGAGAATCACCATGACTGTGGCATTCGGAACATCAACGCCCACTTCGATAACCGTCGTCGAGACGAGCGCGTCGAGTTCACCCATGCGGAACCGGGTCATCACTGCGTCCTTCTCATCGGACTTCAAGCGGCCATGCAAGAGACCGACTCGCAGTCCCGAGAGTTCACCATTGGTGAGTTCCTCAAAAGTTTCCTGCGCGGATCGAACTTCGAGTTTCTCGCTCTCCTCAATGAGTGGACAGACGACATAGACCTGTCGACCAGCGGCGATCTCATCGCGCACCTGCTGCCACACCTCAAGTTCATCCATTTCGTTCTGCGCCCACCGGGTGACGATTGGAGTACGGCCTGGAGGAAGTTCATCAAGAACAGAAACATCGAGATCGCCGTAGACCGTCATTGCTGCAGTTCGCGGAATCGGCGTTGCTGTCATCACCAACACATCGGGCATTGCGTCACCTGCGCCCTTGTCGCGAAGAGCAGCTCGTTGTTCGACACCGAAGCGATGTTGTTCGTCGATCACCACAACACCCAATGATTTGAACGCGATTCCCTCAGAGATCAACGAGTGCGTACCGATCACGATGTCGAGATTTCCCGCGGCCATGTCCTCAAGAATTTTGCGACGATCAGGCGCTGAGGTCCGGTTCGTGAGGAGCGCAACCCGCAATGAACGATCCATACCCGCTCCACCAAACAAATTGCCTTCGTCGGTGTCGCGCACAGTGAAACCCTCAAGCAAGTGCTTAATGCCGAGATGATGCTGTTCAGCGAGAACTTCCGTTGGCGCCATGAGTGCTGCCTGATGGCCGCCCTGCACCGCTACCAACATCGCACTTACCGCCACAACTGTCTTGCCAGCGCCGACATCCCCCTGAAGGAGTCGGTGCATCGGATGGCCTTTGGCAAGGTCTTCGTTGATCTCGGCAATTGTGCGCGACTGTGCCGATGTGAGGTCATAGGGAAGCACCTCGTGGAAGCGCCTCACCAATGGCCCACCGCCCTCGCCAACAACATGAGCGATGCCAACTGCGGTTCGTTCAAGTTCCCGCTTACGACGCACCAGTTCGACTTGGACGCGCAGCAGTTCGTCGAATACCAGACGCCGTCGGGCTGCGGCGGCCTCCGCCATCGATTCAGGCATGTGGATGGCGCGGAATGCTTCAGTGCGTTCCACCAGATCAAGACGGTCAAGCAGTTCTTCGTCGAGCGGTTCCGCGAACTCGCCCGCTCGCCGCAATGTCTCTTCACAGAATCTGGCGATATCCCATGAGGCGATACCTGCCTTTTCGGACTGTCCGTAGACAGGGAGAATTCTCCCAGTTCGGTTGCCGATGAGATCGACAACCGGATTCGTCATCTTTCGCTTTCCGCCGAAGAGTTCGAGCTTTCCAAAAAACACCGCGTCGAGGCCTGGCTGTAACTGCTTCTCACGAAACGGCTGGCCGAAGAACGTCACGTCCATCGACGCCGTTCCATCGGTGACGGTCACGATGACCATCGACTTACCCTTGCCGGTCCGACGGGATGTCGACCGCTTCACGTTGACCAGAATCGCCGCTTCCTCGCCGACTTCGAGATCGGCGATCTTCGCCTCTTTCGTGCGATCGATGTAGCGACGCGGGTAATGGGTCAACACATCGAGAACCGTGCGAATACCCATTTTGGCAAGGGACGCTGACTTGGTTTCGCCAACGCCCTTGAGTTCGCTCACTGGCAGGTTGGCGAGCTGCGCCAGACGTCGGGACACGGCTACCGATCTACTCGATACCGAAGAGATAGGGATAGAGCGGCTGTCCACCGTGATGGACCTCTACTTCGCACCCAGGTCGGTTGTCATGCACCCATACTTCAAGGTGTCGAGTAGCCGCTGGCGTTGCACCCTCACCTTCGATGATCGTCACGATTTCATGATCATCGCTCACGATGCGGGCAAGCAGTCCAGCGGCAGCATCAGCGAGGTCGGCGTCGATCGTAATGATCCCGTCGCGGGCGATGCCCAACCAGTCACCTTCGTTGATGGGGCCGGCATCACTGCTCGAATCACGCACGGCTCGGGTGAGTTCTCCGGCGACAACGTGTGCAGCCGCTTCCGTCATCGCCTCGGCATTTGAACTCGCCGTGCCCTCCGGGTCGTAAGCGAGCAACGAGGCAAACCCTTCAGCCACACCCCGCGTGGGAACAACCCGCACATTCTTGGTGGTCATTGCGTCGACCTGCTCGGCCACCGGAATGATGTTCTTGTTATTCGGCAACAGCACAACATCATCAGCCGGAGCCGCTTCAACAGCTTCGAGAAGTTGCGCTGTTGACGGGTTCATTGTTTGACCCCCGGTGACGATCACCTGCACGCCCAATGAATGGAAGATTCGGCGAACGCCGTCGCCAACCGATACCGCAACGACTGCGCATGGCACCGGGTCGTGCGTTGTTGCCGGCTCCGGGTTCATGGGTACGGCTTCTCGCACCCAACGTTCTTCTTCAACTTCTTCAAGAAGATCGGTCACGCGAATTGAACGCGGGCGCCCAATGTCGACCGCTGCTTCAATCGTTGCGCCGATGTCATCGGTGTGAATGTGGCAGTTCCAAATTCCGTCGCCACCAACGACAACGATTGAATCGCCGAGCGTCGCCCACACATCTTTGAAGCCGGGCACGGCTTCATCGGGTGCTTCGAGGAAGTACATGACCTCGTAACGAAGGCCAGCGAGGGACCCATCGTGAGATCCGTCGCCATGAGCGGCATCGAACGCCTGAAGGAATTCGGCCGAAGCTCCTGCCGGATCCTCGGCGGCTTCTGGGATCGGACGCCCGCTCACAACGTTGAGCGCGACGTCGAAGAACAACATGAGGCCGGTGCCGCCAGAATCGACAACACCCGCGTCGGCCAACACCTGCAACATCTCGGGCGTGCGCGCCAAAGCATCGGTGCCCGAGGCGTGCGCAGCTTCGAGAACGCCGAGAAGATCTGAACCAGCATCGGCCGCAGCACGGCCACCTTCAGCAGCAACGCGAACGACGGTGAGGATCGTTCCTTCGACCGGCTTCATGACGGCGCCATAGGCAGCAGTGGCGGCAGCATCGAGTGCAGTTGCGAATGTTGCGCCATCAATTTCAGGAGCGGCACGGAACTCGGCGGACAGTCCACGCAGGATCTGCGAAAGGATCACGCCCGAATTTCCACGAGCACCCATGAGTGATCCGTGCGAAATGGCCTGACATGTGGAATCAAGATCGGGATCGGCGCCATCGAGCTCGGCCACGACCGAAGCCAGGGTGAGGGCCATATTGGTTCCGGTGTCGCCATCGGGCACGGGATAGACGTTCAGCCGATTGATGGTCTCTCGATGAGCGGCCAAGGCATCGGCGTATCCCCGGATGAGCGTCCGGAGGTCATCGGCGGTCAGGCTGGTGGCGATCGACATCGGCGGAGAGACTACCGAGGCCTTCACCCTGAGGCCGAGACGACGCCAGAACGGCCCCTTTGGGCCGATCCCTCGCCGAATTGGGTCCTCGGGAGGCCGCTGCTACCATTCGTTGTTCGATTCTTCTGACGTCCGGAGTGTGTAGTCATGGCAGCTGTATGCGAGGTGTGCGGAAAGCACCCATCGTTCGGTATGGCGGTAAGCCACTCCCATCGTCGTACCAAGCGTCGCTGGAATCCGAACATCCAACGGGTGCGCGCCGTGGTCAACGGTTCGACCAAGCGCGTCAACGTGTGCACGTCGTGCCTTAAGGCCGGCAAGGTCGTCAAGGCAGTTCGCTGACCGTGTCTGCCGGTCCTCTGCAGGGAGTCGTGAAGTCCTACGACCCGGTTTCCGGTGTCGGCACCGTCATCTGCGACACGGACCTCAATGACTATGAGTTCACCCGCAGTGCCCTCGTGGGTTCGGTTTTCCGTTCCCTGCGTCAGGGCCAGCGAGTGGTCTTCGATCTCGACGGTGGCTCCTTGGCTATTCGTCTTCGTATGGGCTCTGAGGCCGATATGGGTACCCCGGGGTATGCGCAACCGCACCCGGAGAATGTGCAGCACCCTCAGGGCGGCACCGAAGGCTGAGTGCCACACGGCACACCTTGGGTTTCAGCGACGGAGAGCGCCGGTGAATCCTCTACGCTTCGCAGATTCACCACAGGTTCACTCGGCGGCAACCGCTTCCCGAGAACAACCCCCCACTCAGGCGCAACGCGCATTCGACAACGACGTCGGAGGAACTATGGCCGGGCAGACAAAAAACCAAAAGCTGATCGACTGGGTCGAACAGTGGCGCGAGATTCTGCAACCCGACGACGTGTATTGGTGTGACGGCTCTGTCGAGGAATACGAGCGTCTCTGCGCCCAACTCGTCGAGGGCGGGACCTTCCGCACGCTGAACGAAGCAAAGCGTCCGAACAGTTACCTCGCACTTTCTGACCCGGGCGACGTTGCCCGCGTCGAAGACCGCACGTACATCTGCTCCGAGCGCGAAGTCGATGCCGGACCCACCAACAACTGGCGTCCCCCGGCGGAAATGCGCGCCGAAATGACCAAGCTCTACAGCGGCGCCATGAAGGGTCGCACGATGTACGTCGTGCCGTTCTCGATGGGTCCCCTTGGTTCGCCTATTGCGCATATTGGCGTTCAGCTCAGCGACTCGGCCTATGTCGCAGTGAACATGCGCATCATGACCCGCATGGGCCAAGGCGCACTCGACGTTCTCGGCGATGGTGAATGGGTACCGTGCGTGCATTCAGTGGGCATGCCTCTTGCTGCCGGTCAGGCCGACGTTGCCTGGCCCTGCGACGCCGAGAACAAGTACATCGTGCACTTCCCCGAAACCAGCGAGATCTGGTCCTACGGATCGGGCTACGGCGGTAACGCACTGCTCGGCAAGAAGTGCTTCGCACTCCGCATCGCATCCACTATGGCCCGCGACAACGGCTGGATGGCTGAGCACATGCTCATCCTCGGCCTCACTTCACCCGAAGGCGTGAAGAAGTACGTCGCTGCGGCATTCCCGTCGGCGTGTGGCAAGACCAACATGGCGATGCTCATCCCCACTCTTCCGGGGTGGAAGGTCGAAACCATTGGTGACGACATCGCGTGGATGAAGTTCGGTGCCGATGGTCGTCTCTATGCCATTAACCCCGAAGCCGGTTTCTTCGGCGTTGCTCCTGGCACTTCGGCCAAGTCGAACTTCAACGCTCTCGAATCAGTGAAGGGCAATTCGATCTTCACCAACTGCGCACTCACCGACGATGGCGACATCTGGTGGGAAGACCTTTCCGATGAAGCGCCTGCGCACCTCATCGACTGGAAGGGCAACGACTGGACTCCGGCCTCGGACTCCCCCGCTGCTCATCCCAACGCGCGCTTCACTGCTCCGGCAGCACAGTGCCCGTCAATCGCTCCCGAATGGCAGGACCCTGCCGGTGTGCCGATCTCGGCCATCCTCTTCGGCGGTCGTCGTGCCACCAATGTTCCGTTGGTGACCGAATCATTCGATTGGCGCCACGGTGTGTTCCTCGGCTCGATCATGAGCTCGGAAAAGACTGCAGCTGCTGCCGGTGTTGTCGGCGAACTTCGTTTCGATCCCTTCGCCATGCTTCCGTTCTGTGGCTACAACATGGGCGACTACTTCAAGCACTGGCTTGAGATCGGCGAAGCAACTGAAGCGTCAAACCTTCCCAAGTTGTTCTGGGTCAACTGGTTCCGTAAGGGCGACGACGGTTCGTTCCTGTGGCCAGGCTTTGGCGAGAACTCCCGAGTTCTTAAGTGGATCGTCGAGCGCCTTGAAGGCACTGCAGGCGCTAACGACACCGCCATCGGCCGTGTTCCCAGCGCTTCGGATCTCGACCTTGCCGGCCTCGACATCAATGACGCCACCATGGCCACCTTGCTGTCGGTTGACAACGTCGCTTGGAGTGCTGAAATCCCGCAGATCGAAGCGCACCTCGACTCCTTCGGTGCGGAGCTTCCGTCAGAACTTCGTGACGAACTGCGCGAACTCGAAAAGCGTCTCGGCTAATTCCGATTCGTTTCATGTAGTGAAGGAGGGCGGGGCTTCGGCCCCGCCCTCTTCGCGTTGCAACAGATCAAGTGGCGGCCGATCGTTTCGTCGGCAACGATCACGGTCACGCTGTTCGAGGGGGACTTGTGGAAGTTGAACGTCGTCTAACGCATGTTGAGTTGCTGCACGCACCCGGTGAGCGTGCGCTGGCCGCTCGAGTCTTTGAACTTCTCGGTTGCACAGTCTCCGATAGTGGTGGTCACTGGTTCACCGCGTTCATCGACACCAATCTTCGTGATTACGCCAACAACTCGTTCTATGCCTCTGAAGTGCCGGCTGAACAGTTGGCCATCGAAGCGGCGATGGTTGATTCGGTCGATGAATGGGTGGAGATGGTGCGCGCTGCTCCGCAGAACTCGCCGCACTTTGGTGTGCGAGTCGGCACAGTTGAAGAACACCGAGCAATCATCAACAACATCCGTAACGCCTCAGAGAACGACGTTGAGCTGCACGGTCGCATCGAAGTGCTCGGACTCTTTCCTCACGATGCGCCCGATGCCATTGCCACCAACATGGACCAAGCGTTCATCTGGACCAACGTCATCGCGTCGGGCCCGCTTCGACTCGGTCAGGTGATCGAACTGCAATGGCATCTCAATCGAGAGCCTGCCTAAACCTCAGGCGACATTCCCGACGAGCATCGCTCGGATACCGAGCCCCATCAGGAAAAGTCCACCGAGCCCGTAGAGCAGATACTTCTTCTGTTCCATCTGGTGGCGATAGCTATAGATCAGGCCAACCACGATGATGGCGACGAAGCCGTAGAACATGTGGAATTTCGGTGCCTTGATGCCTTGTCCAGCAACCATGCTGACCCCGAGTGTGACCTGCACGAAGATGCTCAACTCGACGACGACGATGAACCACCACAGGGCGCGGGTTCGTAGCGGCTGAATCCAGTTCGCAGCGAGCGCCCAACTACCGGCAAGCGCATTGCCGATAATGACGAACCACGCGAACGATTCGTGAATACTGCGGAGCATCGACTCGGGCCCTGATTACTTCGATGGATCGACTGAGAGGACGGGCTCGTAGGCCCAGAGTTCGGCTCCGACACCGACCGGTCGTTCCCCGCCCGCAGCACCGGGATGCCCACCGGGATGACCACCCGGATGACCACCAGAAGCGGGAGCGCCTTCGGCACCCCGATGACCATCGGCAAAGGCTGGTGAGGCGACCCATCCGTTGAACGCGGCTTCATCACGCCAACGAGTGATGACGAGCCACTGGTCGCGGCCGTCAGTGGGCTTGAGGAGTTCGAAACCCTCGAAGCCGTCCGCCCCATCGACGGCACCGGCTCGGGCGGCGAACCGGTGAGCGAGTTCATCTCCCGCCTGAGCAGGAACGGTGATGGCGTTGATGCGAATAATCGACATGAGCGTTCATGGTTGCCGCCCCCGGCCGGTCGCGCCAGTCCGGACCACCCGTAGACTCATTCTGTGCTGAAGGCGAATGATCCGTGTTGGTGTGGCAGCGGCCAGAAGTTCAAGCGATGCCATCGCGATGCCAAACACCAGTTGCAACCGGGGGCCATCAGCCCAATGCGCACGGTGCCGACCGAGATCGCCCGCCCGGACTACGCCGAGACTGGCCAGGTCACGCGCCGCCCCGAGGATCGGGTGAAGAGTCCCGAAATCATCGAGCGCATGCGCCGAGCCGGCCGCGCTGCGGCCGAGGTGCTTGACATTGGCGCTGCTGTCATCGCACCCGGGGTCACCACCGACGACATCGATGCCGTCGTACATCAGGCCTACATCGACCGAGGTGGCTACCCCAGCACCCTGAACTACCGCGGCTACCCGAAATCTCTCTGCACGTCGGTGAATGAAGTCATCTGTCACGGCATCCCCGATGATCGACCACTTCAAGACGGCGACATCGTGAATCTCGACGTCACTATTTGGCTCGACGGAGTTCACGGCGATACCAATGCCACCTACTGCGTGGGCAACGTCGACGACGCGTCGAAGCGACTCATTGACGTCACTCGCCAATGTCTCGACCGCGGTATTGCTGCTGTTGCTCCGGGCCGACCGTTCTCCGACATAGGCCGCGCCATCGAAACGCACGCGGTCGCTAACGGTTATGAAGTTGTGCGCGCGTTTGTGGGCCACGGCATCGGCGAGCAGTTCCACACCGATCTGCAGATTCCCCACTACTACGAACCCCGCATGACCACCATCATGGAGCCGGGAATGGTCTTCACCATCGAACCCATGATTTCCATGGGAACCGGCCAGCACAAGATTTGGGACGACGACTGGACTGCGGTCACTGCCGACGGCAGCAGAACCGCGCAGTTCGAGCACACGATCGTCGTTACCGACACTGGCGTCGAGATCCTGACGACAGTCGATACATGACGTGAAATCCATCAACGTCACGCTTGAATCGCTGACGGTAAACGGCGAAGAACTCCCGTTGCTTTCGGCCGATCTCGTCGTTGTTCGACGACCCGAGACCGATCGCCTCGACTGGGAATGTGTTGCCTTCACACTCCTGATAGACCCATTGCCTCAGGAACCGTGTTTTTTGGAGATGGTTGACGTGGTTGAGAGTCGCACGTTGTCTGGCCATGCACTTGTTGTGCGGTCTGATCAGAATCGACATGTCTTTCGAGCCGGCGGCGACCTCAGTGGCCTTACACCCGAAGATGGACTGGAAAGCGACGCATGACCCTACGCACGAACAACGAAGAAGTAATCGTTACCGAGCAGCTCACGAAGGTGTACCCCGGTGACATCCTCGCGGTCGATGGACTCGACCTTTCTGTGCACCGGGGAGAGATTTTCGGACTCCTCGGTCCCAACGGAGCCGGAAAGAGCACGACAGCGGGAATGCTCACGACACGCGTATTGCCCACAAGTGGCCGCGCGATCGTCGGTGGCGTCGATGTGGTCGCCCATCCCGCTCAGGCCAAACGACTGATCGGTGTCGTGCCGCAGTCGAACACCCTTGATCGGGCGCTCACTGTCTACGAGAACCTTTACTTTCATGGACGGTTCTTCGGCATGTCGGCGAAACAGTCGAAGGTGGAATCACTTCGTTTGCTTGACCAGTTCCGCCTGTCCGAACGAGCCAAGGCACCAGTGCTCGCGCTGTCGGGCGGCATGGCACAGCGGCTGATGGTGGCCCGAGCCGTGATGCACCGTCCGTCGATTCTCTTCCTCGACGAGCCCACCGCAGGACTCGACCCGCAAAGTCGCATCGCCCTATGGGAAATCCTCAGCGAACTCCATAGCGAGGGTCAGACGATTCTTCTCACCACCCACTACATGGAAGAAGCCGATCAGTTATGCCATCGGCTCGCGATCATCGACCACGGGCGCATGCTCGCGCTCGACACTCCGGAACGCCTGAAGGCCTCGGTAGGTGCCGACACGATTGTCACGATCAGCACCGATACCGCTGATCGTGAAGGGTTTGCCGCTCGACTGCGTTCCTCGATTCCGGGCGCTACTGGTGCTGTGCCAATCGAAACCGGCGTGCGCCTTGAGGTCCAGGGATCTCACGGTGTCCTCCCTGCGGTTGTCGCTGTCGCCGACGAAGCTGGCGTCGCCATTAGCGATCTCCGCCTCGACGAACCATCACTCGAAACCGTCTTCATCAACCTCACTGGCAAGGACCTGCGCGAATGAGCACAATCGAAACTCCCCTTCTCATCCCGAATCGCTCTGCCCGTGCCGCTGGCGTCACTGCATTCCGTGCCCTACTCGGGCGAGACATGCACGTACTGGTCCGCAACCTCCGCGAATTCCTTCCTCGCACGTTGCTGCAGCCGCTTTTGTTGGTCTTCGTCTTCGCCTATGTCTTCCCAAAGATCGGTCAGGGCATCGGGGGCAGCGGTGCCGCCGAAACGAGTTTCTCAACCATGCTCGTCGCTGGCGTTGTCGGCCTTGCCGTGCTGTTCCAAGGCATCCAGTCCGTAGCACTTCCTCTCGTGACTGAATTCGGAGTCACACGAGAAATCGAGGACCGTGTTCTCGCTCCGCTACCTATCGACTTCGTGGCGATCGAGAAAATCAGTTCCGGTGCGCTGCAAAGTCTCTTCTCAGCGATCATCGTTTTCCCCATCGCCTACTTCGTTCCGGCAACGCCCGTCGACCTGAACTTCCACTGGCTGATCCTGCTGACGCTCACACCGCTCGCCTGCGTCATGTGCGGAGCACTCGGCCTCATGTTCGGAACGGTGTTCAATCCACGAACGCTGCCGATGCTTTTCGGTGTGGTCGTTCTGCCCATCACCTTCCTCGGTTGCATCTATTACCCGTGGGCAGCACTCGCTCCCATTAAGTGGCTCCAGATCGCCGTGCTTCTCAACCCACTCGTGTACGTCACCGAAGGTTTCCGCGCTGCGCTCACCAATTCGCCGACAATGTCATTGTGGGCGATCTACCCAATGCTCATTGGTCTGACGGTTCTGTTCACCTTCATCGGGCTGCGGAACTTCCGTAAGCGCGTGATCGCCTGAGTCGTCAGGTCGTCCCAAGGCCCAGCGGTAAGATTTCGTCATGTTTCGCCAAGTCGTCACCTTCCGCTGGAATGCCGAGTCTTCACCCGAACACGTTGCCGCGTTGAAAGATGCCCTCTCCGGGCTGCCTGGGATTCTCCCCGAACTTCGGCGTTACGCCTTTGGTAGCGACGCGGGAATCAATGACGGCAACTATGACTTCGCCGTGGTTGGGGAATTCGACAACAGCGCCGATTATCTCATTTACCGAGACAACGAAGAGCACGCGCGAATCATCAAGGAATTGATCATTCCGTTTCTCGATTCACGCACCGCCGTGCAATTCGACTTCAACGACTGATTGCTCAGGCAAAGAGAGATTCGCCGAAGGGTTCGCCTTCTGCGCGACCACTCTCGAGAGCAATAAACCACTCAGTGCCAAACGCGGCAGCAAAGAGTTCCGGGGGCATCTTGAAGAAGAACGAATCCGGCCCGATCTGACTGCGATGGGCGGCCATAGCGGCCTTCTTCACGTCGACAACATGGGCGACGTCGACAGCGTGAGTGATCACGGCTTCCGGTGAACCGAATTCGCCACGGTCGGCTGCTTCAGCTCGCTGACGCATCTGTTCGACAGTCTCACCTTCAAGTTCGCCTTCGAGTTCGTCTTCAAACACTGAGGCGTTCTCGGCCATTTGCTTCATGATCCGGTCGCGATTCATGGTCGATTGAAAAACTCGATCGATACCAGCGATCTCGGCAGCACGCTTTCCAACTCGATGCACCTGGATGTGATCGGGGTGCCCATACCCGCCATGAGAGTCGTAAATGGTAAGGACATCGGCATCGACATCGCTGAGGATCATGGCGAGACGTTGAGAGGCTTCTTCAACATCGGCCTGCCAAAAACACAACGGGTTTTCGTTGGTGGGTTCACCAATCATTCCGCTGTCTTCGTAACCAAGAAACTCAACCCGGTCGAGCCCCATGATCTCGGCAGCCTGATGGGTTTCAACGACGCGGCGCTCCCACAACGCTTCGCCTTCATTCAAAACTCCCGGTTGGGGCTCACCTTGTTCGCCACGCGTCGCGACAACAAGAACGACCTGATGGCCATCGCGCTTGGCCAGCGTCATCAATCCGCCGGTTGCGATTGATTCGTCATCGGGATGAGCGTGGAAACACACGAGCGTGGCCATCAGGCGATAGCCCCATCTGCTCGCAGCGCAGCGAGTCGAGCGTCGTCGGCGACTCCCCACTCCTTCAGCACTTCATCGGTGTGCTGACCTGGGTGCGATGGGGGGCGTTGGATCGTGGCCTCAGTGCGAGAAAACCGCGGTGCCGGTGCCGGCTGCACCACGCCAGCATTTTCGACGAACGTCTTTCGCGCCACCGTGTGCGGATGTGTCGTCGATTCACCCAGCGACAGAATCGGCGCAACGCAGGCATCGGAACCATCGAAGATGGCAGCCCATTCATCGCGTGACTTCGTGGCGATCACGGCAGCAAGACGTTCCTTGAGATGCGGCCACATGGATCGGTCATTCTGCTTGGCGAACTCTTCGTCGCCGGCCAGACCCGTCTTCTCGAGGAGTTCGGCATAAAACTGCGGTTCGATAGCTCCGACCGAGAGGAACTTGCCGTCGGAACATTCATAGACCTCGTAGTAATGAGCACCGGTGTCGAGCATGTTCACACCGCGCTGATCGGTCCAGAGCCCCATAGCCATAAACCCGTGCATAAACGTCGTAAGCACTGCAGTGCCATCGACCATCGCGGCGTCGACGACCTGACCCTTGCCCGAAATGCGAGCTTCAATGATTCCGCAGGCAATACCAAATGCGAGCAGCATGCCGCCACCGCCGAAATCGCCAACCAGATTGAGCGGCGGCTGCGGGCGCTCATCGGGACGACCAATCGCGCCCAGTGCTCCGCCAATTGCGATGTAGTTCATATCGTGGCCCGCCATCTGAGCCATGGGCCCATCCTGACCCCAGCCGGTCATACGTCCGTAGACCAGTTTCGGATTTCGAGCCAAACACGCGTCGGGACCAATGCCGAGACGTTCGGTCACGCCGGGACGAAAACCTTCGATCAGTGCGTCGGCCTTTTCGACCAAACCGAGCACGGTCTCAACCCCCTCGGGGTTCTTGAGATCGACACCGATCGAACGACGTCCACGGTTCATCACGTCCTTGGGAGGGGTCGACGGATCGCCTCCGTAGACCTGACCGGCTCGGTCGACCCGAATGATGTCGGCGCCCATGTCGGCCAACATCATCGCGGCGAACGGTCCTGGTCCGATTCCAGCAATCTCGACGATGCGAACGCCCGCGAGAGGTCCCATGGCAGTGCTCCTAAAGGTGGAAAGAAAAGTAGTTAGGCGTTGGCCCGAACAGCAAGTGCGGTGACGTGCTCGATGATGGTTGCCCAGTACTGGCGGGGCACATCGTGGCCCATGTCTTCAAGAACAAGAAACTCGCTGCCCCGCAAAGACTCAGCGGTGCGTTCGCCGCCGCTGAATGTCACCAACGGGTCAATGGTTCCGTGAACAACAAGAGCAGGAACATCGATTTCACGGAGGCGTTCAGATCGTGGCGGTGAGGTCACAATGGCGAGCAACTGCGCCACCTGTCCTTCTGGATGGAAGCAACGATCGAACTGCAGTGTGTTGCGCTCAAGAATCCAGTCTTCGTCGCAATAGACCGGGCCGGCGAGCAAGCGGCCTGTTTCAAGAGACTTCGCCAAGTTTGCTTCACGCTCAGTCGGCGCCGGCTCGAGCAATACGCTGACGGCCTCGGCTGTGGGTTGGCCGACATCGGGTTCGCCCGTGGTCGACATGACCGATGTCAGCGAAACAACACGCTCTGGATGATCGATTGCCATCTGCTGAACGATCATGCCGCCCATCGAAGCGCCAATGAGATTGACCCGATCGAGACCGAGCGCATCACAGAGTCCCCAAGCATCGGCAGCCATGTCGGAAAGTTGATACGGGGCCTCGACGGGTGTGCCCTGCAGATACCCCGCTACAGCTTCCATGAGATTGATATGCGTGTCGATCTTCGTCGACAGGCCAACATCGCGATTGTCGAAGGTGATAACAAAGAAACCGCGGTCGACGAAACCCTGCAAGAAATCCGGACTCCACCAAGTGAGTTGGCAACCCAGCCCTGCAACCACCAAGAGCGGCGGGTCGGACGGGTCGCCGAGGGTCTCATATTCGATTTCAATGCCATTGGCCTGTGCTCGCATGGGAGGAATCCTCGCCCTCACCCGGCATGCGGTCAAGCGAGCACGACTACCGTTCGCCCCATGAGTGGAGGCGCATACTTCGATCACGATCGAGCCACCCATGCTGGTTATCGAATCGACCCGCTCAATGGCGCGCCCGCCTGGATGGTGCCGGCCCGTCAGGACAGGCCAAACCTTCCTGTCGAGACCTGTCCATTCTGCGTTGGCGGGCTCGAAGCGCCGCAGAACTACGAGGTTCATGCCTTTCCAAATCGCTGGCCACCGTTTGACGATGGTCGGGCGGAGATCGTGCTCTACACCCCCGAACACGACGCGTCGTTCGCTGACCTCTCCCCTCAACAGGCTCGGAAAGTGATCGACCTGTGGGCCGAGCGTTCGCTCGAACTCGGAGCGCGATCAGACGTCGACTACGTGCTGGTCTTCGAAAACCGCGGTCCTGAGGTCGGCGCCACGATCGCCCACCCTCATGGTCAGATCTACGCCTTCGACATTGTGCCCCCCGTCGTGGTGGCCGAATATTCCGCTGTCGACGAAACGGCGTTCACGTCGCCGACCGAGGACCTCCTCGTCGCCGCACACGGGGATTGGTCGGCATGGGTGCCGCCGGCGGCGTCGTGGCCGTATGAGCTTCTTCTCGCGCCGCGCGCCGACACACCTGATCTTCCGTCGCTCTCTGCCGACCAGCGCGACAACCTCGCACAACTTCTTGTCGATGTCATCGGTCGGCTCGACGCCCTTTTCAATGCGCCGATGCCCCTCATGATGTGGTTCCATCAGCGCCCGTTCGACAACATCGATCGACCGTCGGTGCGAGTTCACGCGCATATCGCTCCGCTGCTGCGGGCGGCAGGCATCCAACGCTTTGTTGCGGCCGGCGAACTTGGCAGTGGCGTCTGGTTCAACCCGATCGAGCCGGTGACCGCGGCCGCCCAACTCCGCACCGCGAAATGACAATGACCGAAACCACGGTGTTCGCTCCCGGGCGGGTCAACCTCATCGGCGATCACACCGACTACGCCGGCGGTCTTGCGCTGCCCTGTGCCATCGACCTCGGCATCACGATTCACGGCCAGCAAAACCATGAACTGATCGAACTGCGATCGGAATCTCTGGATGGCCTCACGTCCTTTGATCTCGGAACGTCGATCGACATCGGATCGCTTGAACCCTTCTGGGGCCGTTACGTCGCAGCGGTCGTTGCGGAAAGCGATTGGACGACTGGCTTCATCGGTGACATCAGTTCCACACTCCCCACCGGCGCCGGGCTGTCCTCAAGCGCCGCCTTCGAGATCGCCCTCGCTCTGGCGTTGGGATTTTCGGGATCGCCGATGGAACTCGCGTTGCTCGGTCAGCGCGCCGAACTTCGTGCCGTCGGGGTGCCGTGCGGACTTCTTGATCAATTGAGCATTGTCTTCGGACGGGCCGGACACGCGATGGTCATCGACTTTGCCGAGAACGCCATCGACTACGTGCCCTTTCCCGAAGAGCTCGACATCTGGATCGTCCATTCGGGACAAGAACGTCAACTCGCCGACTCCGCCTATGCGCAGCGCCGAGCATCATGTGAACTGGCGGCTCAGCGAATCGGTCCACTGGCCACTGCGTCCGCTCGCGATATCGCAACGCTCGATGGCGAGTTACGTCGGCGAGCTCGTCATGTGTCGACCGAATGCGAACGCGTACGACAGGCGGCG
>JBAXGZ010000037.1:0-20181 GCA_037139155.1 Actinomycetes bacterium
GGACCGCTCATGAATCCAACGCGAGTCCGAGTTCCGGTCGCCGAGAGAGCCGCCATCGAGCGGCGGACACCACCGCGGCTGCTCCAAGGCCCGCGGCAACAAGGGTACAAACGAGGCTTATCGAGGTCACTGCATCGCCAAGGAGCAACACCCCTCCCAGCGCAGTGAACAGTGCATTTATCTGGGAACTCGCAGCGACGGCGGTGACTCCGGCCGCTGGGAGCGCTGCGGTCCGCATCACGCGCCCAACCGTGCCGAAAACCGCAACCGCAAGAGCTGCGCCCAGTGCACTCCATATCGTCCATGGTTGTTGGAACGAACCGAGGGCCAAACCGAAGGGAAGAAGCATGATGCTTCCACTGATCATCGTCGACGAGACGAGTGCGGCTGGATTGACGCCGTCTTCGACAGCGAGTTCGGTGGTTCGCAGCCCAATTACCTCGATGGCAATGAAGAAGACAGCGATTGCTGCCCCCGCCCATGTCACCGAGGCGACTCCCTCGTCGCCGGCGGCGACAGTAAGGCCGATGATCGCGGCCAACGATGATCCGAGTGCGGCGGCAGTCGAGAGTCTTCCCGCTCGGTCACGTACCAGCAACGCAACGGCCGGAGTGCACGCCAAGGCAAGTCCCGCAAGCGGGCCATCGAGCGTTCGGAACATCGTGGCCGCTGAAACAAGGCCGACGACCTGGAAGAGGACGGCAATCCTTCCCGAACGAACTCGCAGAGGATCTCGCCACGAACCGGCACCGAGACGACGCGAAATGAGCACGGCGATAACGGCCCCGATGCTGAGCCGGAAGCCAACGATGGCGATGGCCGGACCGCTGCCATAACGCCACGCGATGTTGCAGCCTGCGAAGAGGACCGCCGAGACAAGAACATCGATGACCGCCCGATGCTCCCACTGTGAAACTCGCAGAACCTCGTTGTCGTCGATGCCTGAGAGTACGGCAGCCGAACTAGCCGACGGAACCTTCCATCTGCAGTTCGATGAGACGGCTCCACTCCACCGCGTACTCCATGGGCAGTGTGCGGGTGATCGGTTCGATGAACCCGTTCACAACCATTCCCATGGCCTGTTCGGAAGAAAGTCCGCGGCTCATGAGATAGAAGAGTTGCTCGTCAGCGACCTTCGAAACCGTTGCCTCGTGGCCAATGACAGCATCGCCCGAACCAATTTCCATGTACGGGAACGTGTCGGAGATGGACTCGTCGTCGAGGATGAGTGCATCGCACTGGACGTGACTCTTGCAGCCGTAGGCATCGTCTTCGACTCGGATCAGACCGCGATAGGACGTGCGCCCACCATCTTTGGAGATTGACTTCGAAACGATCTTCGAGGTGGTCTCGGGTGCTGCGTGCACCATCTTTGAGCCAGTGTCCTGATGCTGACCGGGGCCGGCATAGGCAACCGACAGGACCTCACCCGAGGCCTTGGGGCCAACGAGCCACACCGCGGGGTACTTCATGGTGAGACGAGATCCGATGTTTCCATCGATCCATTCCATGTGGCCTTCGGCTTCAACCCGCGCACGCTTGGTGACGAGGTTGAACACGTTGTTCGACCAATTCTGAATCGTCGTATAGGTCACGCGAGCGCTGGGCTTCACGATGATTTCGACGACCGCCGAATGCAACGAGTCGGAGGTATAGACCGGCGCAGAACATCCTTCGATGTAATGAACCTGGCTGCCTTCGTCGGCGATGATGAGCGTGCGTTCGAACTGACCCATGTTTTCTGCGTTGATGCGGAAGTACGCCTGCAGCGGCATTTCTACCGAGACGCCCGGCGGGACATAGATGAATGATCCGCCCGACCACACCGCGGAATTCAACGCCGAGAATTTGTTGTCGTTCGACGGGATCACAGTGCCGAAGTACGCGCGCACGATTTCGGGATGCTCACGAAGTGCGGTGTCCATATCGGTGAAGATGACTCCTTGAGCCTCAAGATCTTCACGGTTCTTGTGGTACACGACTTCGGATTCGTACTGTGCAGTCACGCCGGCGAGGTACTTGCGCTCGGCTTCGGGAATACCGAGTTTCTCGTAAGTTTCCTTCACCGAATCGGGAAGTTCATCCCAGGCATCAACCTGATGATCGGTGGGCTTGATGTAATAAAAAATGTCGTCGAAGAAAATCTCTGACATGTCGCCGCCCCAATTGGGCATCGGGCGCTTGAGGAATTGGGCGTAGGACTTGAGGCGGTAGTCGCGCATCCAGTCGGGCTCGCCCTTCATCCACGACATCTCTTTGATGATGTTTTCGTCGAGGCCCCGCTTGGGCTTAAAGACGTAGTCCTCAGCGTCGCTCCAGCCGAGTTTGTAGCGGCCGAGGTCGAGATCAAGTTCCGTGCTGGCCATGCGATCACTCCGGGAGGATGGACGGGTAATTTCTCCTATGGCGATAGTAACAAATACCCCCGCCGGATCCACCACTTGAGGAAGAAATCCCCTGCCGTCGCTCCAGTTAGCCGAACGAGGCCCTCAGCCGAGTGAATCCTTCGTCGAGTCCCACCGTGGGAGTCCACCCCAAAATTCGTCTGGTCTCGCGCTGATCGAACCAATGGGCCACCGAAAGCTGGCGAGCAGCGAAGTGCGTGAGCGGAGGCTCTGACCCTGGCCAGATCCGCTCGATCAGTGAACCGAGAAGACCGGCAACAGGAGCTGGCACCGATCTCGGCATCCGATCGATGCCGGCGGCTTCAAGAATGGATGACACCAGGTCGCGCAGTGGCCGCGGTTCACCGCCGGTGATGACGAGCGGTCGTGTTGTGGCCTCGCCGCCGGCAATGCAGTGGTCGAGTCCGGCGACGATTCCAGAGGCCGCATCATCGATATAGGTGGTGTCGACTAGCGCTCGACCACCATCAGGCAGAACCAACTTCCCCGAGCGCGCACGATCGACGATTCTTCCGATGAGTTGGGTGTCGCCCGGACCCCACACTAAATGCGGGCGAAGAATCACCGTCGGAATCGCTGATTCCAAACGCACAACATTTTCGGCGAGAGCTTTTGATCGGGCGTAGCCATCGCGTCCTGAGTAGTCGGCTGCTAGGGCTCCCACACCAACGCTTGCCTGATCGTGGAACGAGACAGATGGACTTGAGATGTGAACGAAGCGACCACCCTCGATCGCCGCATTGAGTGCGTTGCGAGTTCCCTCGATGTTGATCGCCGCCATGTCGGCCCATGGCGCCTTGGGTGCAACGAGCGCGGCGAGATGAACCACAGCGTCGACGCCGTCGGCGGCCGCGATCAACTCGGCACGATCACGGATGTCTCCAAGAACATCAACAGCAGTTGAACCCGATGCGCTGCGCTGAAAGCAGGTCACATCGTCGCCCCGAGCAACAAGAAGGTTCGCAACTGTTCGACCAAGGAGACTTGAACCTCCGGTGACCAGAACCTTCATCGTCCCGCCAAGAACGCTGATGCAGTGACCGCAAGCACTTCGCGCTTGATCTTGGACTGATGGCGAATGTCGACGGGAAGTTCACCTTCCAAGACTGCAGCGATCTCGAAAACACAACATCGCCGAACCTGCGCTGTGACCTCTGCGCTAGCAAGCCGAAGCTTTCCCTCC
Source organism: Actinomycetes bacterium (assembly GCA_037139155.1). GTDB lineage: Bacteria > Actinomycetota > Acidimicrobiia > Acidimicrobiales > Acidimicrobilacustridaceae > Acidimicrobilacustris. The sequence goes on from JBAXGZ010000037.1 coordinate 3,589, forward strand.
GCCTGAACCACAACCGCAATCACCTGCGTGCCAACGGGACCAATCCCAACCGCAGCAACCTGACGGCAGAGTTTGGTTGAGATCGGGTCTTCAACAAGAACACTTGGAACCGTTCGTGTTGCCATGAATAACGCGTGTTGCACCCGACCAAGTTGATGAAGGTCGCCATTGCCATCGAAAAGGCCGAGGTCACCGGTGCGGTGGAAACGTTGTCCCTTCACCATGAGTTCAGAGTGCTGTTCGGTTCCCCATTGCTGGTCGTACCCATCGAACATCCAGGGCGTGTGCACCGCGAGTTCGCCCCACTCGCCGTTCGGCAACGGCTGACGGGCTGACTCATCAAGTGAGAGCACCATGACCTCAGCGCCAGCAAGTGGCTTCCCAGTGTTGGTTCCATCGACGACTGATGAAGTTGCGCCAACCCCATCGGTAATAGGCATCGCTTCGGTCATTCCCCATGGCGATCGAACGTCAGCACCTGTCACCGCCGCAATTGATGACGCCAATTGGGTTGAAATAGGAGCACCAGCAAGCATCACAAGGCGGAGTTCGATCGTTCGTCCACTTGCGGTTTCAACGATCCGACGAGCAGACGCTGGTGAAAGCCATGCGACATCTACTCGCGAAGATTCGATAACCCGAGCGAAACGGTCGAAATCGAGTTCGGCGGGCTTGGTGACATCGATATCGGGCAGAACACATGGCACACCAAGCGCAGGCCCCAACAAGATGAACGGTGCAAACGAAGTGAGGAAACCTTGCTCTGCCGACATCGTGAACGATTCAACAATGACATCTCGTTGCGCTGCCAACGCACCATGCCGATAACGGACTGGCTTTGCCGGACCGGTCGAACCCGACGTATGCACAACTGCAGCTTCAAACTCGGGACGAAGTTCAGGAAGATCCACTGCGGTTGACGAACGATGTGTCGTTAATGAAATCGCATGCGGGAATCGACTGGTGCAGATCATTCGTGCGCCCGGAGTCCACCCCAACGCTTTCGCAGCGGAGAGAGTTTTCGACGTTCCAAACACCCACTTCGGGTTTGCCCCCCGAAGCACTGTTCGAAGACCGCGCGCCCCCAGTCCACTATCGGCAACAACCAACACTCCACCGGCGAGCCACACGCCAAATGAAGCGGCGAGAAGATCAGAGCTCGGTGGCACGAGCATGGCGACTCGATCGCCGACCGAGAGGCCTGCCCGCACAAGTACGTTCGCTATGTCGCTGGCTTCATGGGCAAGCGACTTCCACGAGACGGCACCATTGCGATCGGTGAATGCTGCTTCGTCGTCGTTGCAGCGAGACAACAGTCCGTTGGTGATGGCGACGAACGAATCGCTACCGGATGAATCTTGGGCTGGTTGCTCAGCAATTGGCTTAGAACCGAGCACGTTTTCAAGCCATGCCGACGCGATTGCTGCCATTGGTTCGTCGAGCGGAACGAGATGCGCGGCCTGAGGGAATCGATGAACGTCGGCATGAGGGGCCCGCTGAAAGAGATCTGCCAAGAACCGATCGTGGAACACACGATCTCGACCACCCCAGACAAGCAAAAGCGGAACATTTAGATTCGAGAGGTTGTTCGCTGACTTCTGAAGTGCATTCCACGATACGTCCGCCTCGGAAAGCGGGATGTCGGCAACAAATTCGGCGACTGCTGTTCGACGTTCGGCCGACTGATACGGAGCACGAAGCGCTTCGCGATGCCGCTTCTCTGTCATCGCTGCAGTCCCATTCACAAAGACAGGACTACGCCGACAGGAAAGATCGACAAACCGGCGCGCAGTTGCGATAAGCGGCGGCATCGGGGTGCGCGCCGGAAGCCCAACACCGGTGTTTCCAAGAATCACGGCCTGCACGTCGAGAAAAGACACAGCACCAAGGGCAACGGGACCACCCCAGTCATGAGCGGCAACGACCAACGGGCCTGATGTGTGCTGTTCGCAAAACGCAACCAGCTCTGCGACGCGGGTCTCGAGCGTGCGCGGTGTAGATCGTTCCGACCAACCCATACCGGTTTGGTCAACAGCAATAACTCGCCACTCGGGGCTCAGGGTTTCAAGGAACCCTTTCCAGAGGTAGCCCCAGGTTGGATTTCCGTGAACACATACAATGGTTCCGCGTTCGCCAACACCGGTGTCGAGAATGCTCCATTCGATATCGACCGCGTTTGGTCGCTCGATACGCACCATTCGGTGCCACGCCGGATCAATCCCCCACCGTTCCCAGTCAGCAGCGGACGGGGTGCTGATCGACAAGGCCGGCTACCAGACCAGTTCGGCGACCGAACAGTTCAGCCCAGAACCGATACCCATAAGGAGAACACGATCGCCCGGCGACAGTCGATCAGCAGTTACCGACAACGTGTACGGAACCGCAGCGGGACCAATGTTTCCGAATTCAGGATAGGTAAGCGGCACTCGCGAGGTATCGATCGAAAGTAACTCGCAAAGTTTTGTGGTGTGAACTGCCGACACCTGATGAAGGATGTAGGTATCGCAATTCGACCATTGCCAGCCATCGGCAAGCGCGTCATTGAACGTCGCTTCCGCCAGATCGAGACCCGACTCAAGTAACGCCGCTGTGTCTGTGCGCATCTCGTCAAGATCACCGACGCAAAGGTTGTGATACTTCGTTGCGGCACGGGTGACTCCACCAAGAAACTGATGCGAACCGGGCCTCGGCCCGCCCATCACCATCGCCGCTGCTCCCGAACCAAGCGTGAGCGAAGCAAACTGGTCGAAGACATCGCCCACAGTCGAGGACGGATCCTGCAAGCGAGCAATGGTCTGAGTCTGGGGTTGACGGCTTCCTTCACCATCAACAATCAGCACAACCTTTACCTGACCCGCATCGATCATCGATGAGGCAATCGTCATTGCGTTGATGAATCCCAAGCACGCGTTGCCAAGGTCGAAATTCATGGCGCTGGTTGAGAGCCCCAAACGATTATGAACAGCACACGCGATGCTGGGTTCGAGATGGTGCTTGCACACTGAAGTGGAAATCAGAAGGTCGACTTCATCCGGAGCTACTCCAGCCTGTTCAAGCGCAAGCGCACCGGCACGAGCGGCAGCATCGTCGAACGTGACATCTTCAGGCCACCATCGCCGAGCCCTAATGCCAGCTACGGACTCGAGGAGCCCCGGACGGACGCCGACTCGCTCATAGGTTTCGGCAAGCTGCTCGTCGATCCAGGCTGAGGTAACGATCTCGGGAGCATCCACATGAGAGACCGACCACACGTGGGATCGGCTGAACATGAACGGAGAACTCACCCGCTCAGCCTAGGGCCCGATCGGCCACTCCAGAGTCCGGTCAGCTCAATAGCGCTGGGGCAAGGCGTCGCCACGTCTCCATTGGGATCGAAGTGCCGTCCGCAGGCAGCACCTGAATGCACACGTGATCGGCCCCAGCGTCATTATGCGCTTTGACTCGATCCGAAATTGCGGCTTCGTCGCCCCACGCCACGATCGCGTCGACCAGACGATCTGAGCCCCCATCCACGAAGTCTTCGTCGGTGAAGCCAAATCGCTTCAGATTGTTCGTGTAGTTGGGCAGCGTGAGATACATCGCCATGTGGCCGCGTGCAATCTCGCGAGCCTTTGCCGGATCAGATTCGAGCACCACTGCTTGTTCCGGACACAGCCACCCACGATCGCCCATGACCTCACGAGCGAAGGCCGTGTGTTCAACAGGAATGAAATAGGGATGGGCCCCCTGGGTGCGCTCTGCGGCAAGTTCAAGCATCTTTGGACCGAGCGCAGCGAGAACCTTCTGAGGTGGTGCAGTTGCAGGCGACGCAGTGAACAAACCGTTGTCCATTGCATCGAGATACGTCTTCATCGCTGAGAACGGCTTTGAATAGTCGTGACCACGAAGCCCAGACACCATGACCTCATGGCTCACCCCGAGACCAAGAAGAAAGCGGTCGGGGAAGGCTTCAGAAACGGTGTTCCATGCGGAATTTGCACACAACGCGTCACGCGCGTAGATCGATGCGATACCGGTAGCAATCACCATTTTCTTTGTCCCAGCAAGGAGAAGCGTTGAGCTCACGAACGATTCACGTCCGATCATCTCCGGAATCCAAAGTGCTCCGTAACCGAGTTCCTCGATTTCCGCAGCGGTTTCCTGCGCCTGGGAGGAGGGAACAAGATCAAGTTGATAAGCCCACAGGCCAACGCGTCCAAGATTCATGCCCGCACCCTAGGCAACGACGGCCGGACTCGGCGAGGCCGGTCCTAGACTGCCAAACGTGCTGAGAAACCCAGTCGATTCGGCGAATGGGGCCCCTGATCATCCTCCCGCGGAGTCGGCACACACGCCACGTCAGCCGGGGATCTGGCTCGCTGGAGGAATTGCCCTTGCTGGATGCGTCGCTGTCGGCGTGATCGACCCCAACACGACTCGCATCTTCCCGGCCTGCGCCTTCAAAGCAACAACCGGACTCGATTGCCCAGGCTGTGGCATGACACGAGGACTCCATGCACTCCTAAACGGAGATGTGCTGCGCGCCTTTAGCCACAACGCACTGCTGATTGTCCTTCTCGTAGCAACGACGGTTTACGTGACTTGGAATGCGATCGCATCGCGGATCGGCCGTCGCAGATTGCGATTCGAATTCAAACGAAAGACTTGGATCGCCGTTGGGATCGGTGTCCTCGCTTTTTGGATTGTGCGAAACCTGCCGTGGTCGCCGTTCAACTGGCTGGGATCGACGGCCTGAAGGGCGACGCTCAAACTCAGTCGAGTCGGCGCATCTGTTCCCGGTACAACTTCCCGCGTTCGGCATAATCACGAACAGCGATTTCTTGGATGAATGACTGATTCGGTCCGACCTCGCGCAACTTGGCAGGAATACCGAGCGCCATCATGCCGGTGGGGACTTCCATGCGGTTTGGAACAACAGCATTCGAGCCAACCAAAGAGCCCGAACGAACAATCGCTTCGTGCAGCACAACCGAGCCGTTACCAACGAGCGAGTTGCTTTCGATCGTGCAGCCCTCGAGATGAACGATGTGGCCAATCACACAATCGTCGCCAACAATCGTTGGGCGAGTGGGAATGCAATGAATAACGGTTCCGTCTTGAATCGACGTGCGCTCGCCGATTCGGATACCACCGTTGTCGCCCCGCAGAACTGCGCACGGCCAGATCGTGCTGTCGGCTCCAATCTTGACGTCACCGATCACGACTGCTTCGGGATGAACCCACGCATCGGGATGAATCTCTGGGACCATGTCGCCTAAGGCGTAGATAGCCATACCTCAGAGCGCCACTCGGCCGTAGCCACCGCGGAAGAAAACAAGTGCCCCGCCTTCGTGCTTCACATCAAGATCGGTCACAGCGCAAACGATGATGTCGTGGTCACCGCCGTCGAGAACTGAGTGAAGATCACAGTCGATGTAGGCGAGTACTCCGTTGATGAGCGGTGCGCCATTGCCGGAGTGTTTCCAGCCAATCTCAGCGAACTTGTCGTCGGCTTTGGAGGCGAAGACTCGACTGATGTCTTCCTGATCGTCGGCAAGGATGTTGACGCACATCTTCCCGGCGCTGCGCAACTTTCCCCAACTCACTGAAGTCTTGGTCGCACTGAAGAGCACGAGCGACGGATCAAGGGACAACGATAAGAATGATCCGATGGCCATTCCCGCAGGGCCGTCGTCGGTCATCGCCGTGATCACGGTGACACCGGTTGGAAAATGTCCAAGGACCTGGCGGTACTTGGCGCTATCGAATGACGTGGTTTCTGAGTTCTCGCTCACAAGATCGAGATCCTAGGCGAGGGTGATGCTCAGCCCTTCGAAAGCCGAGACGACCGAGTTCACGCCCATGCTTCGGCCCGTTTCCTGGGCACCGGCGAGCAGTTGATCGAGCATTTCGTCGTCGTGAGAAGGATCGTGGTGGAACAACACCAGGCGGCCAACGTTGGCGCATGCAGCAACCTGGAGGGCGTAGTCAACCGTGCAATGACCCCACGCGGGCTTACAAGCGAATTCCTCGGGTGTGTACTGCGCGTCATGAATCAGGACATCGACCCCCTGACAAAGTTCAAGCACACCGGGTTCAACCGACATTCCGTCCGTCGGTTGCTGATGATCACTCACATAGGCAACGGAGAATCCATCGCGCTCGATGCGATAGCCGAAGGTCGTATCGGTATGAGGGACTTCAAGCGCCGTGACCTTTGCCCCCGCAATTTCGTGGACACCCTCCTCCAGCGTGAAGAAGGAGACGTCTCCCGGGAGATCCTGACGTGTGACCGGGAAAAACGGTGGGCGCATTAACTCGTCGAATGCCTCGGCGAATCCGACACCCTCATGAGCCGGTCCGTAGACAGAGAGCGTTGAACCCGCAACCAACAGGGGCTGACAGAACGGGAGCCCCTGAACATGATCCCAATGGAGATGAGTGACCAGCGCGTGCGCATGCAACTGAGCGCCCGCGCCTTGGTCGGCGCCGAAATAGCGAAGCCCGGTTCCGAGGTCGAGCAGGATCGGATCGGTACCTTCGCCGCTCAGCACGACACTCGCGGTGTTGCCGCCATAACGCGACGTGCTCTCGCCTGCGCAAGGCGTTGAGCCTCGAACCCCGTAGAACGTGATCTCCACTGCCCACCTCCTCCCAGTGCACGAATGGACGGCGAACGCTACGACAAGAGTCCAGCGAAGTGAAGGGAAAGTGACATGTCTCACACCTCTCATGAATGTGGCTACCGTCGGACCATGAAGATCGACTCCATCACCGTTCCCACGAGTGAACTCACCTATGGGTGCCTCACCGCAGGCACTTCCGGCCCGCTTGCCCTTTGCCTGCATGGATTCCCCGATACGGCCTATGGATGGCGTCATCTCCTCCCAGCCCTTGCTGATGCCGGGTATCGGGCCGTTGCACCATTCATGCGCGGCTATGCCCCCACCTCCATCCCTGCCGATGGCCAATACCACGTCGCCACCCTCGCCCGGGATGCCACGGTGCTTCACGAAGCCCTCGGAGGCGACAGCGACGCAGTGATCATCGGCCACGACTGGGGTGCGCCAGCAGCCTATGGAGCAGCGATCTATCAGCCGGATCGCTGGCGACGCGTTGTCGCCGCAGCGGTTCCCCCTGCGGCGGCCATGAGTTCGGCAATGACCACCTACGACCAATTGAAGCGTTCTTGGTACATGTTCTTCTTTCAAGTCGGACTCTCTGATTTCGTTGTTTCGCGGAACGATCTTCAGTTCATTGAACGACTTTGGGCTGACTGGTCGCCTGGTCATGATGCAACCACTGACATGGAGCACATTCGCGATTCGATCGGGACTCCAGAACACATGGCGGCCGCTCTCGGTTACTACCGCGCAACTTGGGGAACTGAACCAGTGTCATCGGCGTACCAAGACATTCAGGACGTCCTTGGGACACCTCCTCCGCAACCGACGCTCTACATTCACGGTCGAAATGACGGCTGCGTTGGCGTCGAATTCGCCGAAAACGTCACCGCAGAACTGAGCCCCGGATCGAGCACGGCAATCATCGAAGGAGTCGGTCACTTCGCTCAGTTAGAGAAGCCAGAGGAGTTCAACCGTCTGGTGTTGGACTTCATTCGCCCCTAGGAATTAGGGCAACGCAAGCGCACCGCTTGCTCGAGTAACTGCGAGGCCATCGCTCACGAGTGAATTGGCTGCCCGCAGAGCTTCGAGTTCCCCGCCCTCGCGATCATTCCAACCGCACGCGTCGCGAAATTGTTGGGGGGCGACTTCCACGCCAGTGCGCAGAACATCAAGCAATCGCGCGCGACCTTCGCGAAACGAACCAACGAACTTCGACTGCGCTTTGCTTACGGCCGCAGACCCAATCGCAGGATCGGGGTCGGTCGCTCCGCTCGCGAACCACGCACACGTCTGCGCTGCCGGGCATTTCGAACATGACGGAGAACGTTTGGTGCACACGAGCGCGCCAAGGTCGAGCATTCCTTGATTCCACGACCATCCCATGCCCACCGGAACGAGCTCGTCAGCAAATGATTGCGCAGCACCAGCGGACAGTCGCTCGCCACGCTGGCGAGCGAGGATGCGTCCGACATTCGTGTCGACGACAGCAACATCCTTCTCGTAGGCGAAGGTCAGCACAGCTCGGGCCGTATACGGACCGAGCCCCGGGAGCCGGAGAAGGTCGTTGAGGTCCTCCGGCACCACTCCCCCGTGCGACCCGACAACCTGAACGGCAGTGCGATGGAGATTCACAGCACGTCGGTTGTAACCGAGGCCTGCCCATTCAGTGACGACATCGCCAACAGGAGCACTCGCACACACTGACGCCGTGGGGAAGCGTTCGAGGAACTGATGCCATCGAGGTACGACGCGAGCCACCTGGGTTTGCTGCAGCATCAATTCGGAGACGAGCACCGCCCACGGGTCGCGGGTGTGTCGCCAAGGAAGATCCTCCCGTCGACCTGCCGCCCATGCCAGTACCGCCTCGACATCAGGCGATCCGAGCATGGTTCAGTCCTCGGAGAAAATGTCTTCGCCGTAGGGAAGTCCACGTTGGGGAGCGAACTCGCGCTTCCACACCATGACGCGACGGCGAAACTCGCATACCTCTTCCGAACGTTGGTTGATCCCCTTGGTCTCGACCGTCACGATGCCGCGTTTTCCATCGGAGGTTTCTTTCTTGGCCAGCACCTTGGTGACGGCATAGATGGTGTCGCCGTGGAAGGTTGGCTTCGCGTGCTTCAGGGACTCGACCTCGAGATTGGCGATCGCCGCACCGCTCACGTCGGGCACGCTCATTCCGAGGACGAGTGAATACACAAGGTTGCCAACCACGAGCGCCTGACCCATCGGCGATTCGTTCTCGGCGAACCAGTTATTGGTATGGGTCGGATGATGATTCATGGTGATCATGCAGAAAAGATGATCATCGGCCTCGGTGATGGTCTTTCCGGGCCAGTGGCGATACACGTCGCCAACCTCGAAGTCCTCGAAGTGGCGGCCGAAGGGACGGTCATGAACGGTCACGGCTTTTCTCCTCTGCAGATGACAACGGCGAGCCTAGGAGTTTTCCGCAGGTAGATTCGACCTCGACACAGGGGGAACTATGACCGATCTTCTAATCATCGGCGGCACGATCGTCGACGGAACCGGCGCAGCCGCGTACAACGCTGACATCCGAGTTCGCAATGGAGCGATCGTCGAGATCGGTCCGGACCTCGCAGCCAACGGCGAAACGATCATCGATGCATCAGGGTCGTTTGTTGCCCCGGGAATCATCGACACCCATACCCACCTCGATGGGGCCATGTGGTGGAATCCGGAACTCGATCCGCTTCCGGCCTACGGCAACACGTCGATGGTCTTCGGCAATTGCGGCAATTCGATCGCTCCGCTCAAGGGCGATCAGCGCGACGAGATCGTCGACCTGTTGTGCTTCCTTGAGGACCTGCCGCTCAACGACTTCGAACATGTGAATCCTTGTTCCTGGTTAGCATTGCCTGACTACATGGGTGTCCGTCGCACGCAACCTACCGCTGTGCACGTTGCCGGTTATCTCGGTCACCTGGCATTACGCACATGGGTGATGGGCCCCGACGCTTGGACTCGTGCCGCGACCGAAATGGAAATCGCCGCAATGTGCGCGGTGCTCGATGAAGGACTCGCTGCCGGAGCACTCGGGCTCAGCATCAATCACTTCGACCGCGACCGCGCTCTCCGACTTGTTCCGGGATATTTCGCCGACGATGCGGAGTACCTCGCTCTGTTCCGAGTCGTCGCCGATCACAAACCGGCCACTGTCCAGATGATCACCCGCTTCAATGATCCCGAACTCTCGATTGCCGATGCCGAGCGATTCGGAGCGCTCGTGCGCGAGAGCGGGGTTCGAGCCCAATACACCGGGATCCCCTTCAACGAACGCGATGACGACCGACGTGCTGAATGGTGGGAACTCCACCAACGCTTTCAGTCCGAGGGCGCTGACATGTGGTCGATGGTCAACTGCAAACCGCTCGCCCCGTTCTTCGGTTTCGAAAGTTCGCTCGTATTCCAGCGGGTGCCGGCATGGAACGAGGTCATCAACGGACCCGCCGATGAAAAACTGGCGACGTTGGCCGATCCACAATGGCGCGAACGGGCCCGCACCGATTGGGACAATCGCACCCGATCAAGCCTTTCCCGGATCGATCGCCCGCACGAAATGATCCTGACGATCTCCGAAACCGGTGCAGGCCCATTGGGCATCTCGCTCCAAGATCTCGCCGACCAAGCCGGACTGCATATCTCCGACGCACTTGCTGACTGGGTTGTTGCGAACGGGCTCGCATCGCAGATGATGGGCATTCCTGAACGACTGAGCGAGAACGATGTCGTACGCGCTCTTCGTGATCCTCACATGGTGTTCAACATCAATGACAGCGGAGCCCACCTTCAACTTTTCGCCGCTGCCGGCGAACACCTCTACATGCTCACCCACTACGTGCGTGACGCCGGCCTCATCACCATCGAAGAGGGCATCCATGCCCTGACAGGTCGTACCGCCGAATTCTTCGGACTTTCCGACCGAGGTGTTCTCGCCGAGGGCAAAGTGGCCGACATCGTGATCTTCCGTCTCGAAGAACTCGAACTGCGTCCCGAAGAACGCGCCTACGACGTTCCTCACGGCACATGGCGTTTCACCAGAGCCCCGGCAGGCTTCCGAGCGACCATCGCCGCCGGCGTGCCGACATGGATCGACGGCGCGAGCACCGGTGCGCGTCCCGGTCAAGTACTGCAGCCGATCCAAGCTTGACTCCGCTACCCTCCCGATCAGGGGGTAGGTCATGGATGAGTCTTCATCATTAGACGTTGCTGCACTTCGGGCTCGTTACCAGTCTGAACGAGAGCGGCGACTCCGGTCTGATGGCATCGAGCAGTACATCGACGTTGCCGGAGACTTCTCGAGTTATGCGCGAGACCCCTGGGCCGAGGAGCTTGTCGAACGCGAGCCTCTGTTCGATGAAGTCGATGTCGCACTCGTCGGTGCGGGATTCGGGGGCCTTCTCACCGGAGCACGCCTACGTGAACTCGGTGTCGACAAGATCCGACTCATCGACAAAGCCGCCGACGTAGGTGGCACCTGGTACTGGAATCGGTACCCGGGGGTTGCGTGCGATGTCGAGTCCTACATCTACATGCCACTGCTTGAAGAAACGCAGTACATGCCCAAAGAGAAATACAGCAAGGGCGATGAGATCTTTGAGCATTGTCAGCGGATCGCCACCAGGTTCGATCTCTACCGCCACGCGCTCTTTCAGACCGAGATTTCCGACATGCGCTGGGACGAAGAAATCGACCGCTGGGTGATCACCACCAACCGCGGCGACAGTTTCCGGGCCAAGTTCGTCTCCCTCGCCACCGGCCATCTCCAAAAGCCGAAACTCCCGGGCATCCCCGGCATCGACACGTTCAAAGGCCACACGTTTCACACCAGCCGATGGGACTTTGAGTACACCGGCGGCAACTCGCTCGGTGGACTCACAAAGTTGGCTAACAAGCGCGTCGGAATTATCGGAACGGGCGCAACGGCGGTGCAGTGCATCCCCCACCTCGGCCGCGATGCACAAGAACTCTTCGTCTTCCAACGGACTCCATCCTCAGTGGATGTCCGAGCGAACCGCCCCACTGACTCGAGTTGGGTCGAGACCCTCACTCCCGGATGGCAGCGCAAACGAATCGAAAACTTTCAAATTCTCACCGCCGGAGGAATTGTTGAGGAGGACCTCGTCGACGACGCATGGACAAGCATCACCAAGAAACTGTTGGCCATGCGGCTCAACAACACCACTGGTCTGAGTCCGGATGAACTCGCCGCCACGATGGAACTCGCTGACTTCACAAAGATGGAAGAAGTTCGAGCAAGGGTCGATGCCCTCGTAGACGACCCCGCCGTAGCCGACGCCCTCAAGCCCTGGTATCGCCAATTCTGCAAACGCCCTTGCTTTCACGATGAGTACCTCCAAACCTTCAACCAAGACAACGTCACCCTCGTAGACACGCAAGGAAAAGGTGTCGAACGAATAACAGAAAACGGTGTGGTCGTCGATGGCGTCGAGTACGAACTTGATTGCCTGATCTTCAGCACGGGTTTCGAGGTGGGAACCGACTATGCCCATCGGACCGGGTTCGAGATTTACGGACGTGACGGTGTGAGTCTCAGTGAGGCGTGGTCCGATGGCGTTCGCACTCTTCACGGTTTACTGCTGCGCGGCTTCCCGAATCTGTTCATGCAAAGCATCGCTCAGGCCGGATTCACCGTGAACTTCCCCTATCTCATCGAGATTCAAGCCACACACTCGGCGTGGCTCATCAATGACGCACTTGAACACGAAATCGAGGCGATAGAGCCGACGGCAGATGCCGAAGCAGCCTGGGTCGACACGATCGTGCAACGCAATCGCGCTTCGGCTGAGAGTTCGGCCAATTGCACTCCCGGCTACTACAACAAAGAAGGAATGCCCGACGATCGGTCTCGCCAATCGGGCATGTACTTCGGTTCACCCACTGAATATGGCGACATCCTGCGTGACTGGCGTGAAAATGGAAAACTCGCTGGAACAACCCAACAGAGAGAGGGCTGATCGATGCTGAACGGAACGTTCGACTCTTCCAAGTACAAATGGCGCAAGGTCTCGATCGATGGCGGACCACACAAGATCAACCACGACTACACGATTCTCGGCCATGACCTCGAAGCCGGAACCCTCGACATGGTCGTCCGATGGAGCGGCGACGGCGGACACTGTCCGATTCATCGCCACACTGCGACAACCACCGTCATCGTGCTCGAGGGTGAACAACACCTTTGGGATGTCGACAAGGGCGGGGTCATCGGCGACCACCGAATGCGACGCGCCGGCGATTACGCGCTGACGGGTGCGGAATCACTTCCCCATCTTGAGCGCGGTGGCGACGAGGGGGGCATGGTGTTCTTCGGGGCCCACTCTTCCAGCGGCCTTCTCTACGAAATCGTCGACGAGGACCTCAACGTGATCTCGAACGTCACGATGGAATCGATCTTGGCCGATTTCGAGGCCAACACCTGACTCCGATCGGACGGCAGATGTGACCGGTGGGTAACCTTGGGACATGACTGCTCCGGATCTCACCACTGCCGCTTCCGTCATCGATCTCGCCCATGGCGTCGTCGATGCCGGCATCCGTCACATCGCTGCCACCGGCGGACCTGACGTCAATCAGGTCGTGGCCTACGACATCGCTCATGCAGCCTCAGCGGTTGAAACCGGCCGAGCCATGCTCGTCTACGGCACGAAGGGCGAACTTGAGGCGAAGATCACCTGCGCGTTCATTGCCGACGCGATCGGTGAGCTCCTGCCGAAGTTGTTCGGCCGCGAGGCCGACTGGAACATCACGCCAGGCGTGCTCGACGGAACCCGAGAGTTCGTTGCCACATTCCGCGACCCAGAGTTCCTCGCATCGCTGGCCGACACCCCCGGACCGCGCCATCTCGACAGCGATTTCGAACTTGTCCAGGACACCTTTCGGCGCTTCGCCAACGAAAAGATTGCCCCCGTCGCTGAACACATCCATCGCCACAATGCCGATATCCCCGAAGACCTGATTCAAGGTCTGGCGGAACTCGGCGGCTTTGGTCTCTCGGTCCCGGTTGAGTACGACGGCTACAGCGAGGGCGGCGAAAGCGAATACATGGGCATGGTCGTGGCGACCGAGGAATTGGCGAAGGTGTCACTCGGCGCTGGCGGCTCCCTCATCACTCGCCCCGAGATCCTCACTCGTGCTTTGCTCGCTGGCGGCACCGAAGAACAGCGGCGCGAGTGGCTGCCCAAGTTGGCGTCGGCTGAGGTCATGGCTGCCGTTGCCGTCACCGAACCCGACTACGGCTCCGATGTCGCTGGTGTGAAATCCACCGCCACTCCTACCGAGGGTGGTTGGATCATTAACGGTGTCAAGACCTGGTGCACCTTTGGAGCGCGCGCCGATGCGCTCATGCTTCTGGCCCGCACCAACACCGACAAGTCGTTGACGCATAAAGCGCTCACGATGTTCATCGTTCCCAAGCCCCGCGGCGAAGGCCACGGATTCGGATTCGTCCAAGAGGCCGGAGCCGACGGTGGCGCACCCGGTGGCGGAAAGATGGAAGGTCGCGCGATCGACACGATCGGCTACCGCGGTATGCATTCGTACGAAATTGCCTTCGATAACTGGTTCGTTGCCAACGCCAACCAGGTTGGCGGCGAAGACGGACTGGGCAAGGGCTTCTACTACCAGATGGCCGGATTCGAGAATGGTCGACTGCAGACTGCCGCTCGTGCTGTCGGTGTCATGCAAGCCGCCTATGAAGATGCCCACCAGTACGCGCTCGATCGCGTGGTATTCGGTCATCCCATCTCCGATTACCAGCTCACGAAAGCCAAGCTCGGCCGCATGGTTGTGCTCACCCAGGCTGCGCGTCAGTTCTCCTACGAAGTCGCCAAGATGATGGCGAACGGCGGAGGAATCCTTGAGGCATCAATGGTGAAGGCCTACGTCTGCAAAGCCGCGGAATGGGTGTCACGGGAAGCGATGCAAATCCACGGCGGCTTTGGCTACGCCGAGGAGTACAACGTGAGTCGGTACTTCGTCGATGCCCGCGTGCTTTCGATCTTCGAAGGCGCCGACGAGACGCTCTGCCTCAAGGTCATCGCTCGCCGCATGCTCGATGCGGTCAAGTGAACTGACCAACAACTACGTCAACCGAGAGCGTCAATAGCGTCGGCAACGACGAGGATTCGTCTTGCCGTCTCGACATGCAGATTTTCGATCATCCGTCCGTCGACGGTGACGACACCACGGCCTTCGGCCTGTGCGTCTTCGAACGCAGCGATCACCTTGCGGGAGTGTTCGATTTCGTCTGCTGACGGGGCGAAGACTTCGTTACAGGGTTCTACCTGGCTGGGATGGATGAGGGTCTTGCCGTCGAAACCGAACTGCTTGCCTTGGAGCGCTTCGGCGCGGAAACCGTCGTCATCCTTGATGTCGTTGTAGACACCATCAAGGATGACCTTGCCGGCAAGACGAGCGGCCATCAGGCATGTCTGCAATCCGAACTGAAGCGGTGCCCGACCCGGAACATGGTCGGCGAACAACTCCTTCGCCAGATCGTTCGTACCCATGACCAGCACTGTCAACCGTTCAGAGGCGGTGGCAATGGACTTCGCCCCGAAGATCGCCACGGGGGTTTCGAGCATCGCCCACAATTTCGTGTGCGATGGCGCGCCGGCCGCCTCGAGTGCAGCAACCAATTGCGCGACTTCCTCGGCCGAGTTCACCTTCGGCACAAGAATCGCGTCAGGACCAACAACTGCTGCTGCGGCGATGTCATCGGCGTGCCATTGAGTTCCGATGCCATTGATTCGGATTGCGAGTTCCTTGGCCCCGTACTCGCCACTGGCAACAGCGGCACACACACGCGCACGCGCTTCCGGCTTCGCGTCGGGAGCAACTGCATCTTCGAGATCGAGGATCAGCGCGTCGGCAGGGATTCCCTTGGCCTTCTCGAGCGCTCGCTCATTCGCGCCAGGCATGTAGAGCACGGAACGACGGGGACGGAGTACTTCGCTCATGTTCGTGATCCTCAGAGTCCGTAGGCGGCAGCGAGTTCGGGATCGTCAGCAGCAAGTGAGGTCGCCAGTTCGACCATCACCCGGCACTGCTTCACCGAAGCGTCATCTTCCATCTTGCCGTCGAGCATGATGGCGCCGGTTCCGTCGCCCATGGCGTCGATGACTCGACGGGCATGCGCAATATCGGCGGGATCCGGACTGAACACTCGTTTGGCAATAGCGATTTGCACGGGATGGAGGCTCCATGCCCCGACGCAACCGAGGAGAAATGCATTACGGAACTGATCTTCGCAAGCGACAACATCGGCGATATCTCCGAATGGTCCGTAGAACGGAAGGATGCCGTTGGCCACGCACGCATCGACCATACGAGCAAGCGTGTAATGCCAAAGGTCTTGCTGATAGATCGAGCGATCTCCTTCGATGTTTCCGTCGACCGGATCTTGGCGAACCAGGTATCCCGGGTGGCCGCCACCAACTCGAGTGGTCTTCATGCGTCGATTTGCTGCCAGATCTGCCGGGCCAAGCGAAAGCCCTTGCATACGCGGGCTTGCACCACAGATCTCTTCAACGTTGGCGACACCACGAGCCGTTTCGAGAATTGCATGCACGAGAATCGGACGATCCAACTTGGCCTTTGCCTCGAGTTGGGCCAGCAAGCGATCGACATAGTGAATGTCTTCAGGACCCTCGACCTTCGGGATCATGATGACATCAAGCTTGTCGCCGATCTCGGTGACAGCCGTGACAATGTCGTCAAGGCCCCACGGCGAATCAAGGGAGTTCACTCGGGTCCAGAACTGTGTCTTGCCGAAGTCGATGGTCTTTCCGACATTGACGAGACCAGCGCGCGCTGCCTCTTTGTCAGTAGCCGGAACACCGTCTTCAAGATTGCCGAGCAATACATCGACCGTTGGGACGATCGATGGAAGTTTCCCGACCATCTTCTCGTTTGACGGCGGGAAGAAATGGATCATCCGGGCAGG
>JBAXGZ010000038.1:0-20140 GCA_037139155.1 Actinomycetes bacterium
GCGCGGCGACCGTCCTCAGCACGGGTTGCACTCATGAAAGGGCCTCCTCGAGAGCGGCGAGGAACGCATCGTCCTCGCCGGGTGTCCCGATCGTGACACGTAAACAGCCTTCAAGTCGGGGCCACGACGAACAGTTACGAACAAGAACAGAACGATCGACCAAGCGTTGCCAAATCTCGGCCCCATCAATCGAACGTGGACGAAACAACACAAAGTTGGCACCCGATGGCCAAACGTCAACGTCGAGTTCACCGAGACGTGAGACCAACCGCCCCCGTTCCTCGATGAGTCGACCCACCCGTTCGTTCATTTCATCGACATGAGCAAGCGCCAACGTGCCGGCTGCCTGCTTAAACGCGTCGAGGTGATACGGGAGCACAACCTTTTCGAGTTCAGCGATGATCCACGCGGGACCGACGAGATATCCGAGACGAGATGCGGCCATCGACCATGTCTTCGAGAAGGTTCGGCTCACGACCAATGGGACTTCGTCGCCAATGAGTACGTCCGCGGACCATGGCGCGAACTGGCCATAGGCCTCGTCGACAACGAGGAGTCCGTCGACTGCAGTCACCATTTCGAGAACCTCGCGAACCGTTGCTTCGTCGTCGACAACCCCAGTTGGATTATTCGGCGAGCACAAGAAACTGACCTGCGGTTTGGCGGCGTCGATGACGCGACGCACCTCGGCGAGGTCGGTGGCGAAATCAGCGGCGCGTTCGCCTTCCACCACCGCCGTGCCGGTGATGCGCGAGATGTGACTATGCAGGGCATAGGTGGGTTCCCACACTGCTGCAGTTCGTCCTGGACCACCGAAGGTGAGCATGACGGTCTGCAGAACTTCATTGGAACCATTGGCCACGAAGATCTGTTCCGGCCCAACTCCGTGGAGCGCACCGATCTTCGTTCGTAATTCCGTCGCCGCTCGATCGGGATAGCGATTCCATTCGATACCAACGAGGGCGTCGGCGATCGCGTTGGACCAACCCGCTGGTGGCGACTCGGGGGACTCGTTGGTGTTGAGGCGAACCGCAACATCGATCTGGGGAGAGTGGTACCCCTCCATAAGCGCAACATCGTTGCGAGGCGTAATCATGAGTCGGCCTCGAGCGCGCGGGTGCGCAGCCGCACCGATTCCGCATGCGTTGCGAAACCTTCGGCGTCGGCAATGGCAGCAACAACGGGCGCGGCCGCGTCGAAACCATCTCGATTGATCTCGATGATGTGCACCTGTTTGGTGAAGTCGTCGACCGTGAGCGCGCTTCCGAAACGAGCCGTCCCAAACGTCGGCAACACATGGCTCGGTCCGGCGACGTAGTCACCGATTGAGGCAGGCGCGAGGGGCCCTAGGAAAACAGCTCCGGCATGACGAATTCCGCCGGCCAGCGATGCCGCATCGGCGGTCATGACTTCGACGTGTTCAGCGGCGATGTGATTGACGACGGCGATGGCGGCTTCCCGACCGTCGACAAGCGCGCAGAAACCGCCCGATGCGAACGTGGATTCGACTTCTGCGCGTCTCGGGGCGGCAGCAACGAGTCGAACGAGCGATTCATCGACTGCGTCAGCAACTGCTTCATCCCAAGTGACGAGCCAGGCCAGCCCATCAGGTCCGTGTTCGGCTTGCACCATGAGGTCAATCGCAACGAAGTCGGTGGGAGCAGTGTCGTCGGCAATCACCACGATTTCTGAGGGACCGGCAAAGGCCATCGGCACACCGACGCGACCAGCGACCTCACGTTTGGCAATAGCCACGAAGGCATTGCCCGGTCCGGCAATGACATCGACGGGACGAAGAGTTTCGGTGCCATAGGCCATCGCCGCAATGGCCTGAGCACCACCGATCGCGCGAACTTCGTCGGCGCCAGCGATGGCTGCTGCTGCCAGCGTGACCGGAGCGATCTTGCCGGTCTCGCGATCGGGCGGGACGCATAGGACGATCTCGGGTACCCCGGCGACCCGAGCGGGGATGACGGTCATGAGAACCGACGACGGATACACACCACGTCCACCGGGCACGTAACAACCGGCTCGGTCAACCGGCACCGAACGGCCAGTAACGGAGATGCCTCCGCGAACGACAGCATGGTCCTCGCGCCGCTGCGCCATGTGAAATGTACGGACCGCATCGGCGGCTTCGGAAAGCGCAGCGGCCAACTCAGCAGGAATCGAGGAGAGAGCTGCGTCGAGTTCGTCGCGACCCACACGGGAATCGGCGATGTCAACGCCGTCGAAGGCGTTGGTGAGTCGTCGGATCGCCGCATCGCCATCGGCCCGAACCTCGGCGATGATCGCTCTCACGGCATCGGTCGGACCTTCGCCACCCGGATCAGGACGAGGCAGATCGACGACGAGTTCTTCGCCGGTTCTGCCACGGAGATCGAGACGGTTCAACACGGACTAGGACGCTAGCGGTCGCCCCGGTGCAGATTGGCGAGGTTTCTTGATCTCATCCCGCCCGACGTGTGGCGGCGACGAGTCGTCGGTGCGCGGTGCGCAAATTGCGCTCGACCTCGAACAGATCAGAGGCGAGGCCCTCATCGCCCGAGGCCAACACCTGTTCGGCCGTGGAACTCACACGATCGAGGAGTTCCTCGAGCGTTGTGGTCGCACTCGAGAGTTGAGCAAGTTCACTGTGCACTCGGTCAGTCTTCCAGACCCACCGAAGGATCACTCCCGAACGCTGTCACTGATCGGTCGATTCCGAATCGAGACGACGGCCAACTCACATCCAATTCAGAACGCTTCATCGATTCGGTCCCGAGCAGCTCTGAAAGAACGACGTCAGAACTGTTGATTCTTGGGCAAAAAGATGCCGACGCCCCACAAGGGGGCGTCGGCAAGGCGACACTGGGCGGCGGATCCCAGATGATTGTCGCCGTGTCAGGCGGCGGGAGCCTGACCCGCTCAACATAGCGCGCAAATTTGACGATCCGTTACCACCTTCGCGTCAAAGATTTCTTTAGCCCGGGCCATCGGAACGGGCCATCAGAAGGGGCTGTTCAGTGTGACATCGGACTCAGATACTGGCCGAAGGGCAGAAATCGGCCAGCACACAATCGATGCAACGTGCCTTCCGAGCAGCACAGACCCTTCGGCCATGGAGAATCAGCAAAAGACTGAACCGGCCCCAATCAGCCGGAGCAAGCATGTCATCAAGGACATATTCCACCTTGACCGGATCGGTCTCAGACGTAAGTCCCAATCGGATCGAGAGCCGCCCGACGTGCGTGTCGACCGGCAGCCCCGGAAGATCCATGGCGACACTGCGAACGACGTTCGCCGTTTTGCGCCCGACTCCCGGAACGGTGACGAGGTCCTCCATCGCCGACGGAACCTCACCATCGAACCGCTCCACAAGCGCTTGGGCCATTCCGATGAGAGAACGGGCCTTGTTTTTGTAGAAGCCAGTGCTGCGAACGAGTTCCTCCACCACGAGTGGATCGGCGACGGCCAGATCCTCGGGAGTCGGGAAGCGGTCAAATAGCGCTGGCGTCACCATGTTCACCCGAACATCGGTGCACTGGGCCGAGAGGATCGTGGCCGCCAGGAGCTCATAGGAGTTGCGATGGTCGAGTTCGCACCGGGCATCGGGGTATTCGAGATCAAGTCGAGCGAGGGTCTCCTTCGCTCGACCTTTCGGAGATCGGGGCTTGGCCATGAGCACGGGACCCTACTGCCGCTCGCACCGGTAGGGTCCGGCCGTGCGAAAGGAACGATGCGACGAGTCGGGCCAGCTGGTGGAACTCGAATCCGAGCCCGCCACTGACGCCGACGCCGCCCTGGCCGCAGAGGCAGGGCTCACGCTCATCCGTTGCATCCAACAACTGCGGATTGCTCTGCCGCTCAAGGACGACACCACTCCCCTCCATACCCGACCATTCGTCCTTGGCATCGATGACGATGCCTTCCTCGCCGTGAATAACCGAGCCTTTGCCTGGCACCCTGACCAGTCGAACTGGACGAGCGAGCACTTGCACGAACGGGCAAATGAACCTTGGTTTGATCCCGATGGGTTCCTCCTCCATGAACGCGACGGACGGCTCGCGGGCTTTTGCTGGACAAAGTTTCATCCATCGACCGATACCGAATCCGAACTCGGTGAAATTTTCGTGATCGCTGTCGATCCCGACTTCCACGGACTCGGTCTCGGGCGAGGACTGACCCTCGCCGGCCTGTCATCGCTCGCCAACCGGTCGGTCACTGTGGGGATGCTGCATGTCGAACATGACAACCTCGCCGCCCGAAGTCTCTATGAGGATCTCGGCTTCCGCGAACATGATTCGCACTGTTGGTGGTCACGACTCGAGGATGCATCGTGACTGCACTAGAGCGTTCCTCGTTGTTCGATGCCGATCGCGAAACCCTGACCGAGATTCTCGATGGAGAACCTCGGTATCGACTCGATCAGCTTTGGAAGGGGCTCTACGTCGATTTCGCCGAACCCGCGGAAATCACGTCGTTACCCGCGGCGCTACGAAACCGCCTCACCGAGCAACTACCAACCGCCCTTGAACTCGTCACCGAATCGACCACCGCTGACGGCAACACCGTCAAGTGGCTCTGGAAGCTCCCGGACGGAGCTTCAGTCGAGACCGTGCTTATGCATTACCCCGACCGATCAACGGTGTGTGTCAGCACACAGGCTGGTTGTGCCATGGCATGCGGATTCTGTGCCACGGGACAGGGTGGTTTCGAACGAAATCTCACGGTCGGCGAAATCGTTGAACAGGTCGTGCGCGCGGCACGACGCGCCAACAAGAGTCCGAACCCACGCCGGGTCTCCAACATCGTGTTCATGGGCATGGGCGAGCCGATGGCCAATTACGACCGCATGATTGGTGCGGTACACCGCATTCACGGTGATATCGGCATTTCCGCGCGGCACCTGACGATCTCTACCGTCGGAATCATCCCCGGTATTCGACGACTCACCGACGAACCGCTCCCGGTCAACCTCGCTGTTTCACTACACGCTGCCAATGACGAGTTACGCGACGAACTTGTTCCCATCAACCGCCGCTATCCCCTCGCCGACCTCTACGACGCGTGCGAGGACTACCTACGAGTGAAGAATCGGCGCCTTTCTTTCGAGTGGGCGATGATCGCCGACGTGAACGATCGTCCCTCTGATGCCCGCGAACTCGCAGCCGCAACACGTCGATTGCGGGCGCACGTCAATCTCATTCCTCTCAACGACACCCCGGGTTGGCCAACCACCGGATCATCACCAGCCAAGGTCCAAGCATTCGCGTCAGAACTCGTCGACCTCGGGGTGAATGTGACTGTGCGCGCTAACCGCGGTAACGACATCGACGCCGCGTGCGGACAATTGCGCGCCAATCACAGCGGTCCGACCGTGACCGAGGTGCCGGCGCGAATCGAGCGGATCAGTCGCTCACCCGGTTCGACCGCCTGACCAGGCCACACCACCGAGTCAATGACCGTTCCACCGATGCGCGCACCAGCGCCGATCACGCTCTGAGAGATCGTCGCTCCAGCTTCGACCATCGCGTCGTCGGCAACGATCGAACCCCGATGTACATCGACTGCGGCGAGGTTGGCCCTCAAGTAATCCAGAGGCGTTCCGCAGTCGATAAATGCTCCCTCATGGGCGATGACCTCGAGTTCCCCTGATGCAGATGCGTGACGCCAGACCGCCTCGTACAGGCCGGTCGGCTGGTCGACGAGGCGTTCAACCACCGACCAGGGCAAGGTGCTGGCCACGATCTGTGCGGTTGAACCGAACCCCCCGGTTCCGTTCACCATCACGCGCACAGTCTCGCCGTCCCAACCATCGACGAGCGGGGCAAGGGAATCATGCGACCACGCGTCGGCATTCACCACAACAACATCGCGACCGTTAATCAAGTGCCGCATGTGGGCAATACCACCGGCAGTTCCAAGCGCGATGTCGGGTTCGATCGAGACCGCTACCCGCCCCGACCACATCCGGTCGAGATGTTCAACGACGAGATCAACATCATGGTGCGCATTCACGATGAGGTCATCGACGAGCGGCGCGAGACGGTCGAGAGCGAGATCGACCAACGCCCTATTGCCGACCGGACACAAAGCCTTGGGCAACAGCGTCGACAAGGGCAGGAGACGACGCCCGGCGCCTGCCGCAAGCACCACCCCGGTAAGGGCTGGGCGGTGCTGTTGATAGGCCGGTGTGGCATGCACGTCCATTCCTGACAGACTCCCACCCCATGGAGACCCGCCGTTGGACGAACCCGACTCAGCCCCAGACCATGCAAATCGCGGTCTACCTGCTCTATATCAACGCAGTGTTCACCGCGTTGCTAGGCGGAATCATGAGCCCGATTGGCCTCGTTCTCGTTATTGGCCAAGCCGCCGCCGGTTTCGGAATCGCCAACGACAAGCGCTGGGGCTACTGGCTCGGAGTGGCGGTCGCCACGATCGGCCTCATTCCTTTCGTGTTGTCCATCGCCACCAACGGCGTCGGTTCGGCGCTCAGTTTCAACTTCTTGCTCTCACTCGTCATGCCGCTTGCACTGTTCGGCCTCTTGCTCCATCAGCAGAGCCGTGAGTATCAGCGAATCTGGTTTTCCTGACCGACGATGGATTTCAATCTGGCTGAGGTCGTGCGCGCGGTTGCGAACGCGGTGCCAACACGAGAAGCGCTTGTTTATGGCGACCAATGTCTTACATTCGCGTCATTTATGTCGCGAGTCGATCGATTGGCGTCGGGGCTGAGTTCACGTGGGTTTGGCAGTCACACCGATCGCTCCGAACTTGCGAATTGGGAGAGCGGACAAGACCACGTCGCTCTCTACCTTCACAACTGCCCCGAATACATCGAGGGAATGATCGGTTCCTACGCGGCCCGACTCGCTCCATTCAACGTCAACTACCGATACGTCGCTGAGGAACTCCGCTACCTCTTGGCCGACTCGCACGCCAGCGTGATCATCTTCCACTCCGCGTTCGCTCAAACCCTCGATGACGTCCGTAACGATCTTCCCGAACTGAAACTTCTCTTGCAGGTCGACGACGAGTCCGGTGTTCCACTGCTCGCTGGCGCGGAGTGGTACGAGACGTTCCTCGAGTCGGCGCCTCTCGATCCTCTCGACGCACCGTCACCCGATGACCTCTACATCCTCTACACCGGCGGAACCACAGGGATGCCCAAGGGAGTGCTGTGGCGACAGGGCGACATCTACCCCGCTGCGCTCGGTGGTCGAAAGATTTCGACCGGAGCGGAGTATGACTCCATCGAGGCCATTGTCGACAACGCTCGCGAGGGAGGGATGCGAGTACTGCCCTCGGCTCCCTTCATGCATGGAGCCGCGCACTGGATGGCGATGAACGCGTTGGGTAACGGACACACGATCGTCCTCCCCCAAAAGGCATCAACCTTCGACCCTCGAGATTTCTGCGAAACAATCGAACGCGAAAGGGTCAACCTTGCGCTCATCGTCGGAGACGCGTTTGGTCGACCTCTGCTCGATGAACTCGATGCGCATACCCACGATCTCTCGTCGCTCGCACTGCTGATCAGCGGTGGAGCTGCGCTCTCGGCTCCGGTCAAGGCCGCGCTTTTGGATCGACTTCCAACAATGGCGATCATGGATGGTCTTGGTTCTTCTGAAACCGGTCAACAAGCGACGCAGGTTCTCGGAGCGGGCGCTGATGTGAGAACCGGAGTTTTCAAACCGGGCACCGGCATGGCGATCGTTTCGGAGGATCTTGATCGACGACTTGATCCCGGCCATGAAGGGCTCGGGTGGTTGGCTCAGTTCGGTCGGGTCCCACTGGGGTATCTCGGCGACGCCGAAAAGACCGAGCGAACCTTCCCCACCATCGACGGCATCCGCTACTCAGTTCCGGGAGACCGCGCCCGCCTGAGCGCGGATGGTGAACTCGAACTTCACGGACGCGATTCGGTCACCATCAATTCTGGCGGCGAGAAGATTTTCGCAGAAGAGGTCGAGGCTGCTCTCGCTCACCACCCCGCGGTCTACGACGTCATCGTCACCGGCCGACCGTCAGAGCGCTGGGGCAGTGAGGTCGTGGCCGTCGTGCAGTTCCGAGAGGGGGCCAGCGCCACCACCCAAGAGCTTTGCGACTCTTGCGCACCTCATATCGCGCGCTACAAGACCCCAAAGGACATCGTGGTCGTAGATCGAATCGAACGATCTCCGGCGGGAAAAGCCGATTACCGCTGGGCCCGTGAGCTCATCGCACGCGGCGGCACCTGATCGACCTCGAGGCAGCCACAGGGCGACTCCAACTCAGGGCCTTCCAACCTCTACCATCGCTTTCCTGTGAACCACGCCCGGAACTCCCGCACCTCTCGGTCACGAATCGTGATCCTCGGCGTGGTCATCGTGGCGATTGGCATTGGAGCAGCAGCGTTGTCTGCAGGTGGGTCCTCGTCCTCGAAGACCTCAAGCACGACAACCGAAAGTACAACGCGACCCACAAAGGTCGACAAGGTCGACCCCTATTCGCGCTATCGGATCAAGGGGTGGATTGCTGAAGAGAACGCTCGACCAGGAACCACCGACTGGATGATCCCCGACAGCCGCGCGATGTGGTTGAAGATCGAAGGGTTTCTCGACACGACCAGCATCGACGTCGGCGGATCAACAGTGTTGAAGTCGTCAACGAGAGCAACATCCTGGACTGTCTCGGCCTATCGCATCGGTTGGTACGGAGGATCCGGAGCACGGCTCATATGGAAGAGCGATCCGCTGCCGGGAGTCGATCAACCAAAGGCCCAGCAGGTAGCGGCGACCAAAACGTGGAGCGCACCGTGGGCTCCCTCGCTCACGATTACCACCGACGCCACCTGGCCGCCGGGCCAGTACCTCATGAAACTCGAAAGCGATGACGGGGGTCAGTCGTTTGTTCCTCTGGTGATTCGCGACGACAAGAGCACCTCAGATCTCCTGATGCAAAGCGCCGTCACCACATGGCAGGCCTACAACGGCTGGGGCGGGGCGAGTATCTATACCGGCAACAGCGGTCGCGCCGATGTAGTGAGTTTCGATCGGCCGTATACAGGCAACGGAAGTGGCGAATTCCTCGGCCGCGAACGAGAGTTCATCTCATTCGTTGAACGTCACGGCTACGACGTGTCCTACTGGACCAACATCGACCTCCATCAGCGTGGAGAGTTAGCGAAGAACCATCGGGCGATCGTCATCCCCGGACACGACGAGTACTACACCGTCGAAATGCGCAAAAACCTCGAAGCAGCCAGAGACGCGGGGGTGAACATTGGCTTCTTCGGCGCGAACAACGTCTATCGCCGAATCCGTCTTGAAGATGGTCTCACCGGACCGTCCCGACTCGAAGTCAATTACCGAGATGCGAACCGCGATCCACTGAACGGGAAAGATCCCGAACGCGTCACGACGTCATTCCGTGAGAGCCCGGCCGCTAATCCCGAAAGCTCTCTCACCGGTTCATATTACGAATGCAATCCCGTCGAAGCCGATTGGGTTGTGGGCGACGCGTCGATGTGGATGTTCGAGGGTTCGGGTTTCACCAACGGGGAACGGGTCTCAAAGATGGTGGGCAATGAATACGACCGTGTAACACCGAGTGCGCCGACGCCCGACAACATCCAGGTGCTTGCACACTCTCCCGTGACCTGCCGCGGGAAGCAGTCGTTCGCTGACACCACCTGGTACACCGTTCCGAGTGGGGCCGGCGTACTCACTGCTGCCACCTTCGGTTGGTCACCACGCCTGCTCGATGCGTGTCCAGCAGGACCACCTTCGACTCCCATCTGCAAGTTGCAGAAGGTCACCCAGAACATCCTTGATGTCTTTGCTGCCGGTCCTGCCGGTCGAGTGCATCCCAGCGTCTCGAACCTTGCAAAATTCGGCATACCCACTCCACGATCTTCCACGCCGTCCACAACCACGACGTCACCGCCGACTGTGCGCTGAGCGCCATTGTTGCGGCAACGGAGATCTCTGCCCCGCTTCGTCGGCGCATCGGATCTCCCCGTAGGCTTGACTCGTGACCACGATGAACAGCCGAGAACTTCCGCAAGGTGAAGAGAAGGTGCAGGCGGTGCGATCGATGTTCGACGCGATCGCACCTCGCTACGACCTCGTCAATCGCGTCATGACCTTTCGGATGGATGTTGGTTGGCGCACTCGCACTGTCCGCGAACTCGGACTCGAGCGCGGTTCGCTCGTCGCTGATCTTGCGTGTGGAACTGGTGACTTCTGTCGCGAACTTCAGAAGCAGGGCCATCGTGCGATCGGTTTCGATCTTTCGTTCGGGATGCTGGCGGCAGCCCGCACTTCTGCACCGCTCGCTGAAGCCGATGCTCTTGCACTTCCCGTTCCCGATGGATCCCTCGACGGAATCACCTGCGGGTTCGCGCTTCGTAATCTCGTTGAACTCGATGGATTCTTCGATGAACTTGCCCGCACGGTCCGGCCCGGTGGCCGCATCGCACTTCTCGAAGTTGCTGAACCACCGAATCGATTCCTGCGCTGGGGACACTCGCTGTATTTCGGATCTGTTGTTCCGAAGGTGGGCGGCCTGCTCTCGGATCCATCGGCCTATCAGTACCTTCCCAAATCCGTGGCGTATCTACCTGAGCCCGGAGTCATGCTTCAACGGCTCGCTGATTCCGGCTTTGTCCAGGTCGAACGTCGCCTTCTCTCTGTCGGCATCTCTCAACTCATCACCGCGACGCGGCGCGACGATCAACGGTGAGTCCGACCGTGAGCCTCGTTGCTCGCACTCGCATGTTGTCGATTGACGTCGATCTCGTTTCTCTTTGCGACGACAGCGATGTTCTCTTCGTCACCGATGGCGTCGGGCTGGTTGGAATCGGATGCGCCCTCCGTCTTGTAGTACCTCGCGGAGACGGTGCGTCGACTTCCGCCGTTGTGGCGCAAGAACTTGCTGCCATTGAGCGCCTCGACGACCTCGATCTGCCCGGCACCGGAGCAGTAGGGCTTGGAGCGTTCCCATTCAACGTTCATGAAGACGGTGAATTGATCGTCCCCCGCATCACAATTGGTCGCAGTGTCGATAACAGGACGTGGGTCACCACCGTCTCCCCTGCCGACGACGAACCGTCCGAGCAGGAGATCGACGCGGTACTCCAGCGGGCCACCACCATGGGGACCGGATTCGCCCGCGATGCCGGTCTTCATGCATCGACCTCGTCACCGTCACACTTCGAACTCCACCCACTTCGTAGCCCCGAGGAATGGTGTGCTGCGGTGACCACCGCGACACAACGTCTGGCTGCTGGCGAAGCCCGCAAGGTTGTCCTCGCCCGCGGCATCGAGATCGTCACTGATCGACCAATTCGTCCCAGCGCGGTGATATCGCAATTGCGTCGGACGTTCCCGGCGAGCCACCTTTTCTCTATCGATGGTTTCGTGGGTGCGACACCCGAGTTACTGGTCGAGAGATCCGGCGTGGTCGTTCGAGCCCACCCGATGGCCGGAACCGCACCCCGCAGCGGCGACCGCGAGACCGATGCCCGACTTGCCGCTGCTCTCCTCGCATCGACCAACACCCGTGATGAACACCGCCACACCATCGACATGGTGCATGACACGTTGCTGCCTTGGTGCTCCTATCTCGACGAGGAAGCCGATCCTTCGATCGTTGCGGTCGCCAACGTCCAGCACCTCTCGACCCGACTTGAAGGCCAACTCTCCGAACCCATCGCTTCGGTCCTTGACCTCGTTGGTGCCCTTCATCCCACACCCGCAGTCGGCGGGATGCCGCGAGATGCAGCACTCGCTCTCATCGATGAACTCGAAGATCTTGATCGAGGCCGCTATGCGGGTCCGGTGGGTTGGGTTGACGCCCAAGGCAATGGAACCTGGGCAGTTGGCATCCGCTCGGCACAGATCAACGGCACCCGCACTCGGGTGCATGCCGGAGTTGGCGTCGTCGCCGATTCACAGGCCGAACAAGAACTTGCCGAAACACGCGCCAAGTTGCAAACAATGCTCGGAGCGATCGTCAGGCCCTGAGCCACCCGGCATCGGCAGCGGCAGCAAGGCCGATCCGGTGGAGATCGTCATGGAGCGCGACGTTTGCCGTGCGATCGGACCGAGCCAGGACGATGTGCACGCCGCCCGAGATGAGTGCACCTTGGACGGCGAGTCCGACAGAGCGATCATCTGACGCTTCAAGAACGGGCAAGCCGTGGGCATGAGCCAACATGGCAAGGTCGACGCCATGGGGCGTTCCAAAAAGACGTTCAAACTGCGCGTTGTCAAGAATGCTCGCTTGCGGAAGGAACGAAAAGATCCCTCCCCCATCGTTATCAATGACAACGATGCAGAGATCAACACCGCGGGCCTCAAGACCAAGCAATCCGTTGGTGTCGTGCAAGAACGCAACATCACCAATGAGGAGCGCAGTCGGAACACCGGAAAGAGCAACACCCACCGCGGTCGAGACCACTCCGTCGATGCCGTTGGCTCCGCGATTGGCAAAGACTCTGAGTCCCTCCCGCCGGGTTCCGAACCACTCGACATCGCGAATGGGCATCGAAGAGGACACCACCAAAGCGCCGCCTGAAGGAACCGATGCGACCACGTTCCGGGCGACACCCGGTTCGGTGATCGAGTCCTCTGATGAAAGCGCGTTCTCGATCGCGACCTCAACAGCGTCATCGGCACGACGCCAACACTCAACCCAAGACATGTCCTCTACGGGTTCGACCAGTTCGATCACCGATCGGCAATAGTCACTGGCCGATTGCCTCACCCGAGCGGTGACCGACCGCGACGGATCGTTCACCGAAGCGGACGGATCGATGTGCACGTGGGGAACGTCGGTTGAGCCGACCCATTCCCCGATCACTTTCGAGGCGGGAAGAGTTCCGAATCGGAGAATCATTTCAACCTCCGATTGCTGACCGTTACCTCGCATCAAGGTGTCACCGTGGGC
Organism: Actinomycetes bacterium; assembly: GCA_037139155.1. GTDB lineage: Bacteria > Actinomycetota > Acidimicrobiia > Acidimicrobiales > Acidimicrobilacustridaceae > Acidimicrobilacustris. The sequence continues at coordinate 12,919 of JBAXGZ010000038.1, forward strand.
AATGACACAACGATGGTTCACCCGACATCCACTACGAGGATCAGCGAGAATCGGCCACCCGAGCACTTCGCCAAGTTGCAGAAGTACCTGAGGGTCGTCGATGCCGCTCCCGGCGATGATCACCCCATGAGTCGGCAACGAGCCAGGAAGCGTGAACGGATCGCCAGAATCGACCACGACATGGAGCTCGTCGTCGAGAGGGGGAAGCGACATCGGCGCCCCGAGGAGTGGTTCGTCGAAGGGGAGGTTGCAGTGAACGGGACCGGGGTCGGCTCCGCAGGTCGCCCACCACGTGCGTCGTGCCAATCCTCTCCAGGTCGACGCGTTCGCCGATGCCGGAACCGGCGCGTCGACCGATGAGCGGACAGCAGTACCGAAGAGATCGACCTGATCGATTGTTTGTGGGGCACCGATCCCGCGTAACCGCGGGGGCCGATCGGCGGTAACAACAAGAAGGGGTACCCGATCAAGATCGGCTTCGACGACTGCAGGATGGAACTCGACTGCCGCAGTGCCACTTGTCGACAAAACGAGTACCGCTCGCCCGGTCGCGCGAGCAAGACCGAGCGCCATGAACGAACCCGACCGCTCGTCGTGATGAACCTGAACCCGCACTCGGGCATCGCTCGCCAATGCCACCGCCATCGGCGTCGAACGCGAACCCGGACACACCACGGCATCGGTCAGTCCATTGCGAACCCACTCATCGACGAGGGTGGCGCAGAACGTTGCGTTGAGTGCACCGTTGTCCTCTTCGGTCATGAGAGCAGCCTACGGGCCGGGCCGCCCTGACCTCTACGCTGAAGGAGTGACTTCGCGGAATCTCTCGCTCGTTCGATCCGGTGCAACGAACGATTCCGCACCGATCGTCCTTCTCCATGGATTCACGCAGACCGCAGGGTGTTGGGGACCGTTCGCCGATCACCTCGGCGAGAGGTTTCCGATCATGGGCATTGATCTCCCTGGACACGGTGGCTCCACCACTCTTCGAGCCGACCTCCAAGGCAGCGCGGAACTCATTGCGTCGACCATCCCGCCAAGCACGCTCGTCGGCTACTCCCTCGGCGGTCGCGTCGCTCTACATTTGGCCCTGGCCCGTCCCGATCTGGTGCAACGGCTTGTACTCATTGGGGCAACAGGTGGCATTGACGACAACGACGAGCGAAGGCAACGCCGCGCGGCCGACGAGCAACTCGCCGATCACCTTGAAGACATCGGCGTCGATGCGTTCCTCGACGAGTGGCTCGCTCAGCCACTCTTCGCCTCGCTTTCCTCCCAACAGTCCTACCGCGATGTGCGCAGGACCAACTCAACAGAAGGTTTGGCGTCGAGCCTGCGCCTGTGCGGAACGGGAACGCAAGATGCGCTGTGGGATCAACTTGATCAACTCTCGATGCCCGTTCTCGTGCTCGCCGGAACTCTCGACGAAAAGTTCACCATCCTAGGCCGTCGGCTCGTGACGGCGATTGGCGCGAATTCAGAGTTCATCGCCATCGACGAAGCCGGCCACTGCGCCCAACTCGAACAGCCCGAGGCAACGGCATCAGCGATCGTCAACTGGTTGTCGCAGACTGAATGACCAACGGTGGTCGTCGATCGCCATGAACGATGTCGTCACTCAACCGCCGTAGAAAAGTCCGCCGGCGATCAGTAGGCCGAAAATCAACTGGACTCTTCCGGTTGCGCCTAGGACCGGAATGAGGGCCGGCCCGCGAGCTCCCTCGATCACACGTTGCACTGGCTTGCGGGCAAACAGGATCGCGACCATCGCTAACGCACCAGCGGGGCGCTGTGAGAGTCCGCACAGAAAGGGAACGGTGAAGAAGGGAAGAACAATGAGTACGACATAGAAGATGCGCGTGCGCGAGTCGCCAAGGCGCACCGCGAGGGTGCGCTTTCCCGATTGCGTATCGCCAGGAATGTCGCGCAGGTTGTTCACGACAAGTAACGCTGTGGCAAAGAGGCCCACAGGAATGGAGACAAGCAAGGTGAGCGGTGTGAATCGTTCGATCTGCACAAATGCTGAACCCGTCGTGGCGACCACTCCGAAGAACACGAACACGAACACTTCGCCAAGTCCGGCGTAGCCATAGGGGCGGGGTCCACCGGTGTAGAACCACGCGGCCGCAATAGCGACCGCTCCGACGCCAATCAGCCACCACGATGTCGCCGCCGCCAGACCAAGTCCAGCGACAGCAGCAACGGCGAACGAGAGGAATGCCGCCCGCTTCACCGAACCGGGGGCTTTGCGACCAGATCCGGTGAGCCGCATCGGACCAACACGATCAGCGTCAGTACCGCGAACGCCATCGGAGTAGTCGTTGGCGTAGTTCACGCCGACCTGAAGAGCGAGCGAAACTACGAGCGCAGCGATGAACCGCCAAATGATCAGCCCTTTGAGGGCATTGATATCGCCATTCATTCCGGCGGCAGCCGCGGTGCCGACGAGCACCGGCACAAGCGCCGCCGGCAGGGTTCGAGGCCGGGCTCCGGCGATCCAGTCCTTCATGGTGGCCAAGTGTTGCCGGTGGAGACGAGCATCACCGAATCAGAGGCCTAGCCTCGGCACCGATGGAGGAATTGGTCGCACTCGCGCAAACCGGCTCGGCCTTCGTTGAGAGCCTCGAACGACTTTGGGATCGCGGCGACGCCGTGCTTCCGATCGACCCTCGTATGCCTGCACCCAGCCGCGATCGACTCCTCACCGAACTCGCGCCCACACGCCTTATCGATCCCGAAGGTCAAGAACATCAGTTGCAGGGTCGACCGGTAGAACGCGGCGACGCGCTTGTCATCGCCACCTCAGGCAGCACGGGAACACCCAAGGGTGTGGTCCACACCCATGCCTCTCTTGAAGCATCAGCGCGCAGTACATCACTTGCTCTTGGTGTCGACGTCTCGTTCGATCAATGGTTGTGTTGTCTTCCCCTCACCCACATCGCCGGACTCGCAATCGTTGTCCGCTCCCGAACCTTCACCATTCCCCTCATCGTCCATGATCATTTCGACGCGGGCGCAGTTGAAGATGCCGCCCGCAATGGCGCAACCCTTACCTCCCTCGTCCCGACGACACTCGCCCGAATCGATCCATCACTGTTTCGACGGATCATCGTCGGAGGTCAGGCCAGTCCCGAAAATCTTCCGACTAACTGCCGCGCTAGCTACGGAATGACCGAAACCGGAAGTGCAGTCGTTTTCGATGGTGATGCGCTGCCTGGTGTTGAACTTCGTATTGAGGACGGCGAGATTCACGTTCGCGGCGACATGCTCCTGCGCTGCTACCGCGACGACACTGACCCCCGCACCTCCGACGGATGGTTGCCAACGAACGATGCTGGGGAACTCGTCGACGGCCGGCTCATCGTGCACGGACGGCGCGGCGATCTGATCATTTCGGGCGGAGAGAAGGTCTGGCCGACTCCGGTCGAAGAAGCACTGGCAACGCTCCCAAACGTGGCGGAGGTCGCTGTCGTCGGCCGACCCGACGAACAGTGGGGGCAGGCGGTCACGGCCATCATCGTCACGGCCGACCACTCGACACCACCGACGCTCGAGGAGGTGCGATCCTGCATCAAGGCCTCGCTCCCCGCCTACTGTGCGCCGCACCGAATCGAATTCGTGAGCACCCTTCCCCGCACGCCACTCGGCAAAGTGGAACGACGCTCGCTGTAGCTCCTGCACCACCGACTCCCATGAAGAGGATCCGATGACCGAAACTGACGGACCAAGCCTTCTGGTGGAACGCGAAGGACCGATCCTTCTGCTCACCATGAACCGACCGCACCGCCGAAATGCGCTTGTTCCCGACATGCTCGTGCGATTCGCCGATGCATGGGATCTCGCCGACAGCGACGATTCCATCCGATGCGTGATCCTTACTGGCGCGGGCGACGTCGCCTATTGCGCCGGTGGCGACCTCAACGACGGATGGATGTCGGGCGAGGTCACCGAGGAGGCCATACGCATTCAGGAACGTCTTGCGGCCGATCCGGGGATCACCGGCAAAGGGCTCCTCCTTACCCACTGGTGTACCAAGCCGATCATCTCGGTCGTCAATGGACAGTGCATGGGTGGTGGTTGCGAGATGCTGCAATCAACTGACATCCGAATCGCCGAGGAACACGCCACCTTCGGAGTTCCCGAGGTCAAGCGCGGACTCATCGCCGGCGCTGGATCCACGATGCGTCTCAAACGCCAGATCCCTTACGCCGTGGCCATGGACATGTTGATCACTGGACGCATCCTCGACGCGCAAGAAGCACTGCGGTGGGGTCTGGTGAGCCATCTCGCGCCCAGCGGTGGAGGGATGGCCAAGGCCCGAGAGATTGCCGAGGTCATCTGCGCCAATGGCCCTCTCTCAGTCAAGGCCTCGAAGGCTTCGGTCATTGAGACCGGCTGGCTGCCCGAATCGGAGGCCCAGCCGATTGAGATCAGCCACGTGATCCCGGTCATGCGTTCTGCCGATGCCAAAGAAGGAATGAAAGCGTTCTCTGAGAAGCGCACTCCGAATTTCGAAGGACGCTGATGCGCGTCGACATCGTGTTGTACGACGGCGTCGATGAACTCGATTTCGTCGGACCCATGGAAGTGCTGCGGGCTGCCGGTCGTGCTGGGTGCGAAATCGAGGTGCGACTGCGGTCGCGATTCGAGACCACAGTCGTCACCGGTTCATTCGGATTGCGCATCGTTCCCGACGGAGTTTTCGAACCGGGCAGCGCCGATGTTGTCATCGTTCCCGGCGGCGGTTGGGCGACACGAGATGTGATCGGCACATGGGGCGAGGTCGAACGAGGCGAATGGCTACCTCTCCTGCGCGAGGCCGCTGAGAGCGGCTCAACGATGGTGAGCGTCTGCACTGGCGCCATGCTCCTCGCCCACGCCGGCATCATTGGTGCTCGACGAGCGACAACTCATGCCGCGGCCAGCGACGACCTCATTGCAGCTGGGGCAACCTTCGTCGAAGCGCGTGTCGTCGACGACGGCGACCTCGTCACTGGCGCTGGAGTGACAAGTGGGCTCGATATCGGACTTCATCTCGTGCAGCGGTTCTTCGGAGATGACGCTGCAGCGCGTGCTTCACTGCGGATGGAGTATCCGCCGAAGGCGTAACTCAATTCATTTCTGAAGGCAACGGACCGAAGCGGCCGTCTTCCCGATCGATGGCGTCGATCATCGCCATGTCGTCGGCAGTGATTTCAAAATCGAACACGTCGAAGTTCGATTCGATACGTGCGAGCGTGGCCGATTTCGGAATCGTCACGATTCCGTTTTGGATCTCCCACCGCAATGCGATCTGCGCTGGAGAACGTCCGTAGGAGTTGGCCAGAACGACGAGCAGTGGATCGTCTTCCACTGCACCCCGAGCGATGGGACCCCATGCCTCAGTCACGATTCCGTGCAGATCATGGAAATCTCGCAGGAGTTTCTGCTGAAAGAACGGATGCAATTCAACCTGATTGAGTGCGGGAACCACGCCGGTCGCTTCGATGATGCGATGGAGATGTTCCGGCTCGAAGTTCGACACACCGATCGAGCGAACTCGACCGCTCTCACGCAATTCGATGAATGTCTCCCAGGTTTCGACATAGAGATCATTCGCGGGCGCTGGCCAATGAATCAGCAAGAGGTCGAGATAATCGAAGCCCAGAGTCTCAAGCGAGCGCTCAAACGATTCGACAGACAATTTTCGTCCCTGCGCGCTATTCCACACCTTCGTCGTGACGAATATTTCATCGCGAGGGACTCCACAGTTGCGCACGGCGGCACCGACGCCCTCTTCATTGAAATACCCCCACGCAGTATCGATGTGGCGATAGCCGACCTCGATCGCCTGGCCGACCAACTGCTCGGCCTCCTCGGCGGGAATTTTGAAGACACCAAAGCCGATCTGAGGAATTGAGTTGCCGTCATTGAACGAAATCCGCGGGACGAGAGCCATGACCGCATCGTAGGACCTCGGGACCGATACCCTCCCGCCCGTGACCAACCGCCTCGCCACCGAAACCAGCCCGTATCTGCGCCAGCATGCCGACAACCCTGTCGATTGGTGGCCGTGGGGACCCGAGGCACTGGCCGAGGCCGTGCGACGCGATGTTCCGGTACTCATCTCTGTTGGCTACTCGGCGTGTCACTGGTGCCATGTCATGGCTCACGAGTCCTTCGAAGACGAGGCCACTGGCGAACTCATGAATCGCCTCTTCGTGAATGTGAAGGTCGATCGCGAGGAACGGCCAGATGTCGATGCGGTCTACATGGACGCGGTACAGGCCATGAACGGCCATGGCGGATGGCCGATGACGGTCTTCTGTCTTCCCGACGGGCGACCCTTCTTCGCCGGCACCTACTTCCCCAAGACCTCTCGTGGTGGGCACATGGGGTTCACCGAGTTATGCGAGCGGATCGATGAGTTGTGGCGTACACGTCGCGACGATCTCGTCGAACAAGCCGCGACCGTTACTGACGCGATCGATGAAGGCGTACAACTTCCCCAGCCGACCCGCGCTCCCGACGACGCACTGTTCGTCGCCGCAGCGGCAGCACTCATCGGACAGCTCGACAATGCCGATGGTGGCTTCGGTGGTGCCCCGAAGTTTCCTCAGACCTTTGCGCTCGATGCGCTCCTACGTCAGCACGAGCGAACCGGTGACACGTCCGCACTGCAGGCCGCGCTGATTTCGCTGGACGCCATGGCGGCAGGTGGCATTTACGACCATCTCGGCGGGGGCTTCGCCCGCTACGCGACCGATCGTCGTTGGCTCATCCCCCATTTCGAAAAGATGCTTTACGACCAGGCCCTACTCGCGCGGGTCTATCTCCATGCTTGGCAACTCACGGGAGAACCCCGATTCCGTCAAACCCTTAACGAAACCATCGACTACGTCCTTCGCGATCTGCGCCATCCTCTCGGCGGCTTTTACTCGGCCGAGGATGCCGACTCAGAAGGGGTCGAGGGAAAGTTCTATGTGTGGGCAATCGACGAGGTTCGCGCCATTTGTGGTGATGATGCCGACGCCGTCATTGCGTGGTTCGGCGTTACCAAGCAGGGCAATTGGGAACATACCAACATCCTCGAACGCATCGTTCGAGGTGACCTCGCCCGACCTGAGGCCGTCGAACGAGGACGCGTTGCCCTCCTCGCCGCCCGATCACTACGGGTGCGTCCCGGACTCGATGACAAAGTCCTCACCGAGTGGAACGCCCTCATGCTGGCCACCATCGCCGA
>JBAXGZ010000039.1:0-20084 GCA_037139155.1 Actinomycetes bacterium
TCCATCCGACGGCGCCCACCAAACAACGAACTAGGCGCCGACGACCTACATACGGCCGAGAAGTTCCTGCTTCTTCGTTTGAAATTCGTTCTCGGTCAACACTCCTTGATCACGCAGCGCACTGAGTTTTGCGATCTGATCAGGAATCGATTCCGATTCAGCGACAGCGTGGGCACGATTAATGCCACCCGAGATTCGATCGGCAGCTTTGACCTGATTCGCTTCCATCTGCTTATAGATCTCGTTTTGCACCGCGCTCGGATTGCGAATGTCATCGAACCGCTGCGCACCGTCTTTCGAAGCTGACTCAATATCGAGATCTCCGAGGCCGAGCATGCGCTCAAAAATGCGCTGGTGGAAGAAAATCGTGTTGATGCGCTCGAGGGGGATCTCGATGCCGTGCTTGGCGATGATGCCCGTGCGGAAAATGACGCGATCAGACGTGAGCACGAAATGGGTGCTCACCCAACTGATGTAGCGCTGAACAAACCAAATCAGCATGACGAAAACGAAAAGAGCGACGGGGATCTTCGCCCACGACAACCAGCCCACGCTGAGCGTCGCAATGGCGAGGATGACCGCCACAGCCAAAAGTGCTGCCGACTTGGCAAAGAACCACCAATGAGGGTGGAGATCAAGAATGAGGGTTTCAGTTGAGTGCAGCTCGTCTTCGGGATACGGCATACCAAACCGTACCCTCGCGCACTGTCGCTAGCGGTGAGTACCGTCTCTGCGGTGGATCCCGACGCCCTTCTCGACGGCCTGAACAGCGCGCAGACTCTGGCGGTCACTTCCACGACCTCTCCCCTGTGCATCCTCGCCGGTGCCGGGTCAGGAAAAACTCGTGTCCTCACCCGTCGCATCGCCTACCGCGCCGCCACTGGTGATCTCGACCCCCGTCACGTCCTAGCTCTCACCTTCACTCGCAAAGCCGCGGGCGAACTCACTACCCGACTGCGTTCGCTTGGGCTACGCGAGCAGGTTGCTGCCGGCACGTTCCACTCCGTCGCCTATGCCCAGTTACGCACGCGTTGGGCCGAGCGCAACATCACTCCCCCGCAACTCATGACCCGCAAGGCCGGCTTCGTGATTGGGCTACTCACTGGCGCCGAGAAGTCCACCCCCGGTATCGACTTTGTCGGCGAGATCGAATGGGCCAAAGCCCGCATGGTCGAACCCGAGAACTACGCCGAGGCCGCCAAAGCTGCCGGGCGCAAACCGCCAATCTCCTACGAAGCCACTGCTGCGGTCTACGCCAGATACGAAGATCAACGCCGCGCCAAACGGCTCATCGATTTCGACGACATGTTGCGCGTGTGTCACCGCGACCTTTTGTCCGACGACTCTTTCGCCGCGTCACAACGTTGGCGCTTTGCCCACCTCTTTGTCGATGAGTTCCAGGATGTGAACCCACTGCAACATGCGCTGCTCGAGGCATGGCGGGGTGAACGCGACGACCTCTGCATCGTCGGTGATCCCAATCAGGCCATCTACTCATGGAACGGCGCCGATCCCGATCTCCTCCGCACATTCCCGCAGCGATTCCCCAGCGGGGAAGTCATCCGCCTCCTCGACAATTACCGATCGAGTCCACAAATCCTCGCTGCTGCTAATTCTCTTCTCGTGGGTGGTCGTGGCGTCGACCACGACGGCACCCAGGCGGCCACTCGTCCCGATGGTGCCGTTCCGTCGGTGCGTCAACTCTCCGACGAACGGGCCGAGGCTGCTGCGATCGCTCGCGCCGCACGCGACCGACATGGTCCCGGAGGTCGCTGGTCCAACCAAGCGGTTCTCGTGCGTACGAACGCACAGTTGCCCATCATCGAAGAGGCAATGAAGTCCGCCGGAATCCCCTTCCGAGTGCGTGGCGCCGCTCCGTTGCTCGATCAACCCGAGGTCAAAGCAGCACTCAGCGATCTGCGTCGTTCACCTCGCCCCTTTTCCGACGCCATCCACGACCTCGCTCTGTCGGTAGTCGTCGAAGACGAAAGCGAAAGCGATCGCGCCGCCGAACGTCGCGCCAACCTTGATGCGCTTGTCCAGATGGCTCGCGATTACATGGCAATCGAGTCGCCCCCAACCGCAAACGGATTCTTTCTGTGGCTTACTGCCACCACCCGCGCCGATCAGCCCGACCCCAATGGCGAAGCAGTCGAACTCCTCACCTTTCACGCTGCCAAGGGTCTCGAATGGCCGATCGTTCATCTCGCCGGTCTGGAGCAGGGTTACGTGCCCATCGGTCATGCCAAGACCCCGGGAGCATGGGCCGAGGAACGGCGTCTCTTCTATGTCGCGGCCACCCGAGCCGAGCGTGAACTGCTCTGCACCTGGGCCCAGTCACGTACGTTCGGCGAACGCTCCATCTCACGTGATCGATCGGAGTTTCTCGACACCTTTGCCGCAGCCTGCGAAGCGCTCAATGCCGGTATCGATCCGATCGCCGTCGGCAACGGCGCGACCGCGCCCAACCAACCGTCGATCCCGTCGACCCGCGCCTCGCGTTCACGCACAAGCTCACGTCCTTCGGGTCCACGCCAACGACCGAGCAAGTACCCCGACTCCCTCGACACCAACGATCACCCGCTCTTCGATGCACTGCGCGCGTGGCGTTCCGAGCGCTCCAAGTCTGCCGATGTTCCCGCGTTTGTCGTCTGCAATGACCACACCCTAGCCGAGATCGTCCGAAACAAACCGAGGACACCGGTAGAACTTCTTCGCGTCAACGGCATGGGCGAAATCAAGGTCTCAAAGTTCGGTGAGGAAATCCTTGCCGTGATCTCCGAAACGCTCGATACCTAACGACACCGGTACTCGCGCAGCCGTTCAACCGCGAAGCAATCAACGGCGAAGCAATCAACGGCGAAGCAATCAACTACTGATGAAGCCCAGAAGTTTCTTGGGATCAACAGAGATGAAGAGACCTTCGGCTTCGGCACAGAGGCGATCGCCCGCATGCAAGGTTCCCTTGCACACGATCTTGCGGCCACTGACCGATTCGAGCCGAGCCCGGAGATGGAGATCGGCGTTGAGCGGGGTGGGACTCCGATAATGAATCGTGAGTCGGCCTGTCATCCCGGCGTGTCCGGAAAAAGTCTGCGCTGCTCCCAAGACCTCATCGAAAATGCCGGCGATGTAGCCGCCGTGCAGACATCCGGGCGGTCCCTCATAGAGCGAGCTGAAATTTGCCACCGCGTCGATTCCGCCTTCGACGAATTCCATGACGAGAGGTAGGGCGACGGGATTGGCTTGGCCAATAAATGGGCTTCGCTCACGCAAGCGATGAGCCTGATAGGTGACAGTCGATTTTTCACTCGAAGTCGTGGCCGGAAGATCTTCGGTAAGGGTCCGAGTGAGGCGATCGAGTTCTGCGGTGAGGTTGGCCAGTTGGTCGATTGGGGCTGATGTCGACTCGAGTCCACGGATGAGTCGGCGAACGGCGTCCGCCGCGTCGCGCGCCGCGTGCTGGGCCGGAGTAACCGCATGGAGTTGTGGCTCGAGCAGGATCGCATCTTCGAGGTTGAGGACCTGACGCAAGATCCCCGACCCGGGGCCGTTGGTGTTCGGGTTGGTCGCTTCGTCCGCCATCAATCGAACTGCGCGATCACTGGAGCATGGTCACTGGGCTTCTCGCCCTTGCGGGCGTCGCGATCGATCCGAGCCTCGGTGGATCGGGCCGCCAGAGATGGGGTCGCCATGATGAGGTCGATCCGAATGCCGCGCCCCTGATGAAAATCGCCACCTCGGTAGTCCCAGAAGGAAAAGAGACCACCTTCTTCATGATGGCGGCGATAGACGTCTTCAAGTCCCCATGCCTCAAGCGAACGCAAGGCCTGCCGTTCGGGCTCACTCACATGGGTGTTGCCGACCCATGCTTCGGGACTCCATACATCTCGGTCGTCGGGACAGATATTGAAGTCTCCGCAGACCGCAAGTTCTCTCGCCGGGTCTTCTCGTCGATCGAGGGTGCCCCGCAGGCGCTCAAGCCAACCAAGTTTGTAGGTGTAGTGAGGGTCATCGAGGGCTCGACCATTGGGGACATAGACACTGGCGACCCGAACACCTCCGCAGGTGGCCCAAAGGATGCGGGCGTCGGTGTCCTCGGGACCGTTGTCGTCCCAGCCCGCCACAACATCGTCGAGACCCACTTTGGAGAGGATGGCCACACCATTCCACTGGCCCTGACCATGGTGGGCGGTCTCGTAGCCCATTGAGGTGAAGACCTCGGCAGGAAATGCCTGATCTTTCATCTTTGTCTCCTGGAGACAAATGACCTCAGGGCCATTCTCCGAGAGCCACTGCTCGACCCGAGGGAGCCGGGCCTTGAGCGAGTTCACGTTCCACGTCACGATTCGAAGCACGAAGGTCGAATCTATCGGCCTCGGGGTACCCACCGACTGACACAGGGCTCCGGCGTCACCGATAGAGTCGACCGACGTGGCTGATGACTCTGCTTCCCCCATCGCAGGACCAAACGCGTGGCTCGTCGACGAAATGTTCGAACAGTTCCGCTCCGACCCCTCGTCAGTGAGCGAAAGCTGGCGCGAGTTCTTCGCTGGGTATTCCCCCGGCGCAGGAAGCGTGACCCAAACAACCGCTCCTCCGACTGTCGCATCGGCTCCCGCGCCGGTTGCTGCAGCTACCCCCACTCCAACAGCGGCCGCCGCTGCACCAGCCGCGGCATCAGCCACTGCGGCACCCGCAGTGCCGGGCAGCGCGCCTCAGGGCACGCCGTTGCGCGGGGCTGCTGCTCGCATCGTCGCCAACATGGAAGCAAGCCTCGAAGTTCCGACCGCAACGTCGTTCCGCGAGATCCCCACGAAACTGCTCGAAGTCAATCGCAAGTCGATCAATGGGTACCTGTCGCGCAGTCGCAGCGGCAAAGTCTCATTCACTCACATCATCGGTTACGCGATCGTCCGCGCTATTTCCGACGGACTTCCGGTGATGAATTCGTCATTCTCAGCCGATGCCGAAGGTAAGCCCTATGTGGTTCGCAGCGAGAGCATCGGACTCGGCCTTGCCGTCGACGTGGAAAAGACCGACGGAAGTCGTTCCCTCCTCGTTCCGTGTATCAAGAACGCCGAGACTCTCGACTTCACCCAGTTTTACGATTCCTACGAGGAACTTGTTCGAAAGGTTCGATCAAACAAGTTGTCACCGGATGATTTCTCCGGCGTTACCGTGACGCTTACCAACCCTGGCACAATCGGCACCCTTCAATCGGTTCCTCGTCTGATGCAGGGTCAGGGCGTCATCGTCGGTGTCGGGTCACTCGACTATCCGATCGCCTTCCGTGGGTCTGATCCGGCGACTATCGCGTCACTCGGAATGTCGAAGGTCATGACAATGACCTCCACCTACGACCACCGCATCATTCAAGGCGCTGAATCGGGACTCTTCCTCAAGCGCATCCAGGAACTTCTCATGGGTGAGCACGGGTTCTACGAAGACATCTTCGAATCCCTCGGGCTTCCCTACGAGCCAGTCGATTGGGCTCGCGATGTCAATCCCAATGACCACGAGCAACTCATGCTTGAAAAGAACCTTCAGGTTCGAGCGCTCATCAACATGTACCGAGTCCGTGGGCACCTCGATACCGATCTTGATCCGCTTGATCTCACCGAGCACCACCTCCACCCCGAACTCGATCCCGCGGCCTATGGGCTCACCATTTGGGACTTTGACCGCGAGTTCCTGACCGGCGGACTTGCCGGACATGACCGGATGACACTCGCTTCGATCCTTGATCTCCTGCGCTCGGCGTACTGCCGCACTATCGGCATCGAATACATGCACATCCAAGATCCCGTGCAAAAGGCATGGATCCAGCAGCAGGTTGAAGGCGTGAAGTTCGAGTTGTCGATCGAAGAAAAGCGTCACATCCTCGAACGGCTCAATGCCGCCGAGGCCCTCGAGAGATTCCTTGGCACGAAGTACCTCGGACAGAAGCGCTTCGGCATTGAAGGCGCGGAATCAGCCATTCCGCTGCTCGACTCCCTGCTGTCCTCAGCCGCCGACTTGTCAATGCAATCCTCGGTCATCGGCATGGCGCATCGCGGCCGACTCAATGTCCTGGTCAACATCGTGGGCAAGAAGTACGAACAACTCTTCACTGAATTCGAGGGGAACATTGATCCTGAATCCATCCAGGGTTCGGGTGACGTGAAGTACCACCTCGGTCAGAACGGCGTCTTCACCAGCCCGGCGGGCAACACCATTGCCGTTGAGCTCGCCGCGAATCCTTCGCACCTCGAAGCCGTAGACCCCGTCGTCGTCGGAATGGCCCGCGCCAAAATGGACCGCATCGAGCCTCCCGGTGATTATCCGGTGTTGCCCATCCTCCTGCACGGCGACGCCGCGTTCGCCGGACAGGGAATCGTCGCCGAGACGCTCAATCTTTCAGAGATCACCGGTTACCGCGTTGGCGGAACCATTCATGTGATCATCAACAATCAGGTTGGTTTCACCACCGCACCTTCAGAAGCCCGCTCTTCGGTGTACTCAACCGATGTCGCCAAGATGGTTCAGGCTCCGATCTTCCACGTGAATGGCGACGACCCCGAAGCCGTCGTTCGCGTCGCCCGCCTTGCATTCGACTACCGCCGTACTTTCAATCGCGATGTCGTGATCGACATGGTGTGTTACCGCCGCCACGGTCATAACGAAGGCGACGACCCGAGTTACACCCAGCCGCTCATGTACAAGCGGATCGATGAAACCCGATCCGTGCGCAAGATCTACACCGAAGCACTGATGCGTCGCGGCGATATCTCACTCGAAGAGGCCGAAGCTGCCCTCGACGATTTCCAGGCACGATTGCAGGTAGCGCTCGACGAAACCCGCTCTCATGACGCTCCTCCTCCGCTTGAGCATGCTCCTGCGCGCGTCTTTAGCGGCGTGCTTCCACACGTGGACACCGGAGTCTCCAAAGAAGAACTCGATGCGGTCTTCGCCACCATCGAAAGCGTCCCCGAAGGTTTCACTGTCCATCCCAAATTGGCCAAGCAGTTCGAGGGCCGTCACAAGATGTACGTCGAGGAAGGTGAAGTCGACTGGGCCCTCGGTGAAGCATTCGCCTACGGAACACTTTTGTTCGAGGGAACCAGCGTTCGAGTCTCGGGCGAGGATTCACGCCGGGGAACCTTCTCCCATCGTCACGCCGCCCTCATTGATTACGACAATGCGGCGGTGCACATTCCGTTGGCCGAGGCTGCTCGGGACGATGCTCGCTTCTGGATCTACGACTCACTCCTTTCGGAGTTCGCAGTTCTGGGATTCGAATACGGCTACTCGGTGGTGAACAAAGACGCTCTTGTCGTCTGGGAAGCGCAGTTCGGCGATTTCATGAATGGCGCGCAGGTCATTATCGACAATTTCTTGGTTGCTGCCGAGGACAAATGGGGTCAGACCTCTGGACTCGTCATGCTCCTCCCTCATGGTTACGAAGGCCAAGGGCCCGAGCATTCGTCAGCGCGAATTGAGCGGTTCCTCACCCTCGCCGCCGGCGACAACATCCAAGTGTGCAATGCCACCACCGCGGCGCAGTTCTTCCATTTGTTGCGTCGACAGGTTCGTCGCGATCTTCGGAAGCCACTCGTGGTCTTCACGCCGAAGTCGCTCCTTCGAGCGAAGACGACTCGTTCGCCCATCAGCGAACTCATCCATGGTTCATTCGAAGAAGTCCTCGACGACCAGGGAATCACTGATCCGGCATCGGTGCGACGCATCGTCTTCGCCTCAGGGAAGATCGGTGTCGAGGCTCAAGCAGCACGCGACGAGCGAGGTGCGCCGGTCGCCATCGCTCGGGTGGAGCAGCTCTACCCGTGGCCCTATGGAGACGTCGCTCGCATCGTCGAGAAGTACGCCAACGCCGATGAGATCGTCTGGCTTCAGGAAGAACCCGAGAACATGGGGGCCTGGAACCACATCAAGGGTCGTCTCTATGAAGCCCACGAAGAAACCCACTCGATTCGTCGGGTGAGCCGTCAAGAATCGGCAAGTCCCGCAACTGGCTCTTCGGCGATCCACCATGCCGAAGTTGCTGACCTTATGGACGCTGCCCTCGGCGACATCTGAATCCTCGAGGCCGAACGTGGCCCCAAGCGTTCAGTTTCCGCGCACCGTTAAGAGATCGTGCGCGATCGCTTCCCAAAGTTCGGTCGAGAGGCCAAGCGAGCGCGTGTCGATGCGTTCGTCATCGCCATGGAACATTTGGCCGAAATCCTCGAATGAGAGATTTTCGCTGAACAACCCAAATCCATAGGCCACGCGATCGGCACGTCGGAAGAATCGCGCATCGGTGGCGCCCACGGTAAGGAAGGGAACCGTTTCCGATCCCGGATACCACTGCTGGGTCACACGAGACAGCGAGTCCCAAAGTGGCGTGTCGGTCGGCGACGCACTGGAGGGGTCGTAGTTGAGTTGTTCAATCGTGACGGCATCAGCGAGATCGCCCAGCGCCAGCCGAAGTTCCGCCATCACCATGTCGGCGTCATGGCCGGGAAGCGTTCGGATATCGACATCGAGTTCCACCGAATCAGGAATCACGTTGATCTTCGTTCCACCGTGGATCACCGTCGGAGCGAATGTCGTATGCGTGCACGCGTGGAACTGTCTGGCCATTCCAAGGGGAAGATGTTCGAGAATGTCATCGAGTCCGTCGACCGAGAGCAGTGGACCCGTGATCTCCTCGGGATATCCCATCGATTCAATGAACCTTCGCCAGATGTCATGGATATGAGTCTCGGGTTGGAACTCGCCGATACGGCGGACGACCTCGGCGGCGGTCATCAGGGCGTTATCGGTCTTGTAGGGCTGGGAGCCGTGACCCGCGGTGCCACCCACCCGGATCCGGATGCCGAAGAGCCCTTTCTCGCCCACCAGAACCGGGAGTTTCAGACCATTGGGGCTGGGCAAGGGAATCCCGCCCGACTCGGTGATGACGTAGTCAGCCATGACCGAATCACGCTCATGAGCAACGAGGTGCTCTGCGCCGTAGGTCCCGTTCGACTCTTCATCGGCAACGGCGAGATAGATGAGGGTTCCTCGTGGCGTAAATCCAGATCGGGCAAGCCGCTTGAAAGCAACGGCCATCGAGGAGGTGATGTTGAGCATGTCGATCGCTCCGCGTCCCCACACTTCACCATCGACGAGTTCCCCACCGAATGGATCGCGTGACCAATGATCGGGGTTCACTGGAACGACATCGGTATGACCCATGAGCAACAGCGTCGGCGCGAACGGATCGGAGCCCTCAATGCGCGCGACGAGGCTTCGGCGACCAGGTGCGGCGTCGTAGGTTTCAAGTTCGAGTCCGGGTCCTTCGAGGAAACTCTCGAGCACCGACGCGCTGCGAATCTCGTCTCCGGAACCGACCGTTCCGTCGTTGACACATGCATTGCGAATGAGCGCCTGAAGAAGTTCCGTGCACTCTTGTTCACCATTCTGCGATATTCCGGTCATGTCGCGAACAGTACGTCGCGACCGTCACTGAAAGAGTGAATCGTGAAACGTGCGGCGAAAAAGTGCATGACGTTGGACGCGAACAGCGCGTTCTGCGATCAGAAAACACCCCCATGCGAAGAAACAACCCAATTGCAAAAATTCCAAGTGCCACTTGGAAAAAGTGCCTGTGGAAAACCTTCTACCGAGAGGAAAACAATGACGAGTGCGCTGTTGCGCATAACGCGTGAACGCGTGGCCGCGTTCTACGCGCACACAGAACTCAGTCAACCTTCGATGTGCGCAAACACGCGCGAAACATCGTTCCATGCAATGGATTCACCATTTACCCGCGCAATGTGAGTACCGTTTTCTTTGCAGCGTCCACACGAACCACGTATGGCGTGCACTTCAGTAGCGATTCATGCAGCTGTTGTTGGTACCAATACACGAAACCATGAAGACGCCGAGGAGGCGAAGATGGCAGCAGTGAAGAAGCGGGCGGCCAAGAAGGCACCCGCAAAGAAGCGCACCGCGAAGAAGGCGGCTTCCGCCAAGAAGCGCGTAGCGAAGAAGGCAGCACCGGCAAAGAAGCGCGTTGCAAAGAAGCGCGTAGCCAAGAAGGCACCCGCTAAGAAGCGCGTTGCCAAAAAGGCACCGGCCAAGAAGCGCGCAACCAAAAAGCGCGTAGCCAAGAAGGCACCCGCTAAGAAGCGCGTTGCCAAAAAGCGCGTAGCCAAAAAGGCACCGGCCAAGAAGGCACCAGCCAAGCGTCGTGCGACCAAGCGTCGCGTAACCCGCCGCTGAACTTCAGCCACACACGTAGTGGAAAGTGCCCCGCCTCGGCGGGGCACTTTCGCGTTCTTGCCCGCTCTCAAGATGAGTGTCAGGACGCTCATCGAGGAAGAGCCCCTCGGGAGCGTGCCTGCCAGTTCACACTCCAGTCGGTCTGATCACTACCCTTGCCCGCCATGAGTGCACAGTTCATTTTCACCATGCACAAGGTCGGCCGTTTCTACCCGCCCGACCGCGAGGTACTGAAGGACATCAGTCTCTCCTTCTATCCCGGCGCGAAGATCGGCGTCATCGGTTCGAATGGCTCGGGAAAGTCCTCGCTGCTCAAGGTCATGGCGGGGCTTGACGACGGCTTCACCGGTGAAGCCCGACTTTCGCCCGGTTTCACCGTCGGTCTGCTTGAACAGGAACCCCATCTCGACGATGGAAAAGATGTCATGGGCAATGTCATGGACGGGCTGGGCGAAACCGCCACCCTCCTTGAGCGATACGACGCAGTGCTGGCCAAGTGGGGCGACCCTGACGCCGACTTCGAAAAGGTCGGCGAAGAGCAGGCCGAACTCGAGGCCAAGATCGAGGCGTCGGGCGCGTGGGATCTCAAACGCACCATCGAGATCGCCATGGATGCGCTGCGTCTGCCGCCATCGGAGGCCGAGGTCACCACGCTTTCCGGTGGTGAGCGTCGCCGTGTGGCTCTTTGCCGACTCCTCCTGAGCAAGCCCGATTTACTGCTTCTTGACGAGCCCACGAATCATCTCGATGCCGAATCGGTGGCATGGCTGGAACGCTTCCTTCGCGACTACCCGGGCACCGTTGTCGCCATCACCCACGATCGCTATTTCCTCGACAACGTCGCTCAGTGGATCCTCGAACTCGACCACGGTCGTGGCATTCCCTTCGAGGGCAACTACTCAAGTTGGTTGGAACAGAAACAGGATCGTCTTCGCCAAGAGGAGAAACAGGAATCCTCTCGGGCACGGACTCTCGCCCGCGAACTCGATTGGGTGCGCATGGCGCCTAAGGCTCGTCAGGCAAAAGGTAAGGCACGACTCTCGGCCTATGAACAACTCCTTGCCGAATCGCAAGAGGCCCAGGGTCGCGGCGACGGGCTCGAAATATTCATCCCCTCGGGAGAACGACTTGGCGATGTCGTCGTCGAAGCCGAAGCGGTGTCCAAAGGTTTCGGAGATCGCCTACTCATCGAGAACCTCTCGTTCTCTCTGCCCCGAGCCGGCATTGTTGGTGTTATCGGCCCCAACGGCGCTGGTAAGACAACTCTCTTCCGCATGTTCACCGAGTCGGAGGAACCCGATAGCGGAACGCTCAGGGTCGGACCAACCGTGAACCTCGCCTACGTCGACCAAAGCCGAGACATCCTCGACGCTGAGAAGACCGTGTATGAAGAGATCACCGATGGCAAGGAAACAGTGAAACTCGGCAACAGGGAGATGAACGGTCGTGCCTATGTGGCGTCGTTCAACTTCAAAGGTTCCGACCAGCAGAAAAAGGTCGGAGTGCTGTCGGGTGGAGAACGCAACCGCGTGCACTTGGCCAAAGTCCTCGCACGAGGTGGCAATGTTCTTCTTCTCGATGAACCAACCAACGACCTCGATGTCGACACCCTGCGTGCACTCGAAGACGGCCTCGAGGCGTTCGCCGGATGCGCCGTTGTCATCAGCCATGATCGATGGTTCCTCGACCGCATCGCCACGCACGTGCTCGCCTTCGAGGGTGATTCTCAGGTTCGTTGGTTCGAGGGGAACTTCAGCGAGTACGAGGCCTTCCGCAAGAAGGAACTCGGTGCCGACGCCGATCAGCCTCATCGCATCAAGTACAAGCCCCTCGTCCGATGAGCGTCGATGTCGTGGCGTCCAGTGCTCGGACATCTGGTTCACCGCTGGGACCTCGCGCCATCCGTCGCATCGTCATCGTGGTGTTCGTGATCGGGATCGGCGGCATGATCGCCGGTTCGATTCTCGACAACAACGGATTTGCCATCACCTTCGGCCTCATCACTGCTGTTGCCGCATTGGCGCTCGTGCTCGTCACTCAAGTCTCGCCGCCGGGTTCGCTCGCCAAATCGGGATCGCCGGTTGAAAGCGCCCCACCGGTTGTCGATGAAGCGCTGGCCGCGGACCTCGAAGCCCGTATCGCCACCCTCGTTGCCGAAGGGGCCGATGAAGTTGCGGTTCGGAAACTTGTGGGTCGCGCCGTGGAACTCGGCCGCCAGCAATAATCCTTTAGGAACGTTCCCCGCCCCCCCTCGAATTGGAGATCAACGATGACCGCTGCTGATGACCACGCGGTCGCCGAAGAACTCGCGCGAGATGCAGGAACATTGCTCGTCGCACTGCGTGAAGATCTGACGCTGAAGGGATTCGATCAGCGATCCATCAAGAACGCCGGCGACCGTGAGTCACATGTCTGGCTTATGGAGCGTCTCACCGAACTCCGGCCCGAAGACCCCGTCCTCTCCGAAGAAGGGCGGGACAACAGCCACCGACTTTCCTCTTCCCGAGCCTGGATCGTCGACCCACTCGACGGAACCCGCGAATACGGCGAGGGACGCGAAGACTGGGCTGTGCACGTCGCGCTCGCCATCGACGGTGAACCGCTCGTGGGTGCGGTGTCGCTTCCCTCACTGGGGCGAGTGCTCTCTACCGCGAATCCTCCGGTTCTCCCTGAGCGTCCCGAGGGACAACCACCGCGGCTCGTCGTGAGCCGCTCGCGCGCTCCGTTCGTCGCCCATGCGGTCGCCGAAGCCCTCGATGCCGAGTTCATCCAGATGGGTTCGGCGGGGGCGAAGGCCATGGCGGTTGTGCTCGGTATCGCCGACATCTATGTCCACGCCGGTGGCCAATACGAATGGGACAACTGTGCTCCTGCTGCAGTTGCACTGGCAGCCGGTCTTCACGCATCGCGTATCGACGGCTCACCGATGCGTTACAACCGTGCCGATCCCTACCTTCCTGACCTGTTGATTTGCCGCAAGGAATTCGCGCAACCCGTTCTCGAACTCATCTCCGGGCTCTTCTAACCACGATCAGGGAATCTGACAGAGTCGGCCGTACACTCACGGGCGATGTCGACTCCCCCCGTCGCACCTGACCTTTCTTCGCCGTCTGATGTCGGGCCTCAGCCCGCCGATCTTGCGATCGGCTCGTTCTCGAACGATCCGCCGTGGATCGTTGAACCATCGGCCATGCCATGGCGCGAAGTTGTCGATTCGATCCGATGGCTCACCCGTCATGATCTGCCCGAACTCACCTCTGCTCGCCGTCTCCCCGATGTGCGACGCGCCGCCACCGTCGTGGCCGATTTCGGCAGCGCAATGGCGCTCTGGTGGGCGATCGGACGACGTAAAGGGAAGAAGGGGGACCGATCCGCGAGTCGCGCCGATCTCTCGCGCCGACTCCGTCTTTCGATCGAACGCCTCGGCCCGACCTATATCAAGCTCGCGCAGATCATCTCCTCAGGCGATGGCCTGTTCCCCGAGGAACTTGTCTCCGAATTCAAGAAGTGCCGAGATCAAGTTCCGGCCCAACCGTTCGATGTGGTTCGCGCCACGGTCGAAGAAGATCTCGGAGCTCGACTTGAAGACATCTTTGAGTCATTCGATGAGGAGCCCCTTGCTGCAGCCTCAATCGCTCAGGTGCACGCCGCCGTTCTGCGCACCGGTGAGCCCGTTGTCGTAAAGGTCCAACGAACGACCGTTGCGGGCTTGGTGAGTAAAGACATCCGCGTCATGGCGTGGGTTGCTCCATTCCTTGTGGGTCGGCTTCCGTTCGCGTCCCTCGCCAACCCACCTGCGCTCGTCGAACTTTTTGCCGAGACAATCAGTGAGGAACTCGACTTCCGACTCGAAGCGCAGAACATGCTCGATGTAGCAGCCACGTTCGTCACTCTCGGACAGCGCGGGTACATCATTCCCCGGCCGCATCCCACGCTCGTCACTCGTCGAGTCCTCGTGATGGAACGCCTCTCGGGTTTCAGTTTCGACGATGTCGATGCCATTCGCGCCGCGGGTGTCAACACCCACGACATCGTGCGAACCGGAATGATTGGGTTCATCGAAGGCGCAGTGATCGAAGGGATCTTCCACGGAGACCTCCACGGCGGCAATCTCTTCGTCATGCCCGACGGCAAGGTAGCGCTGCTCGACTTCGGCATCACCGGTCGTATGGATGATCGCAAACGTCGCGCCTTTCTTCGTCTCATGGCTGGCGCAACGATGAGCGACGTCCACATGCAAATCGCTGCGCTTTGCGATCTCGGTGCACTCCCCCTCGATACCGATATCGATGCGGTCATCAAGGATCTCGGCCTCGACGCTCCCGGTCTCGATCCCACCGTCGCTGATCCCGACGAAATGATCAAAGAAGTGCAGAAAATCGTCGAGATGCTCCTCGGCTACGGCGCCCGGATGCCCAAGGAGCTCATGCTCTTTGTCAAGAATCTCGTCTTCCTCGACGGAGCGATCTCTCGCCTGGCACCCGACCTCGATATTTTTGCGGAAATCACGCAAATTTCGATGTACTTCGCTCAAACCCACGGTGAGAAATTGTTCGCTGAAGTCGGAGTCAATCCCGAAGAGTTCGAAATTGATCTCACCGGCGTCAAGGACAGCATCGGTCTTGATCGCTCAGTCGATCGCTTCACCTATCGCGACCTCCAAGAGCGCCGAGAGCTCATCAAGAGTCGCTTCGAAAAGCGCGGTATCAGTTAGAGCCGTGCGCCTACGATGACGTCCTCATGCGTCTCGTCATCGCCACGTGTTCGGTCGACTACGCCGGCCGACTCTCTGCTCACCTCCCTTTGGCAACCCGCCTGATCATGGTGAAGGCCGATGGTTGCGTGGCGATCCACTCCGATGGCGGTGCCTACAAACCGCTCAACTGGATGAACGCTCCCAATCGCGTCTCCGAAGAGGAGGGTCGATGGGTCATCACCAACCCCAAGGGCGAGATCCTCACCATCACTCTCGCTGAGGTTCATCACGATTCCGCCCACGAACTCGGTGAGGATCCAGGCCTTCAGAAAGATGGGGTCGAAGCCCATCTACAAGAACTCCTCGCCGCTAATCCCACTGCGATCGCCGATGATCTCCGTCTCATCAAGCGTGAGTACTTCACCGATATCGGTCCGGTCGATCTGCTTTGCCGCGACACCGATGGAAGAGCGGTCGCCATCGAGATCAAAAGACGGGGCGAGATCGACGGCGTCGAACAGCTCGCCCGCTATCTCGAGCGCATGGACCTCGATCCCGATGTTCGACCCGTGCGCGGCATCTTTGTTGCACAGAGCATCAAACCTCAGGCGCGCGTCCTCGCCGAATCACGCGGCATCGAATGTGTTGAAGTCGACTACGACGAACTGCGCGGTATCGAATCGGACGAACTGCGGCTGTTCTGACGACCCGAAACCCGATCAGGCGTCGAACGTGTGTCGGCCACCAACCAGCACCACACGGCCATCTTCGCCCCGGGTCTGGAAGATGCAGTCTCCGACGCCTTCGCTCCACATCTCAATGGTGAGTTCCTCACCGGGGAATACCGGCGATGCGAATCTTCCCTCCATCGAACGGAACTTCGACGGATCGGATCCACACATCGTGTGCAGGAGCGCACGACCCGTGAATCCGTAGGTGCAGAGACCATGAAGGATGGGACGGTCGAAACCGGCGAGGGCCGCAAACCACGGATCGGAATGCAGAGGATTGCGATCACCCGACAAGCGATAGGTCAGTGCCTGATCGGGACGAACCCGATAGGACACTGAATGGTCCGGCGTTCGATCGGGTGCGGCGTTACGGTCGCCCGAAGGTCCACGATCGCCGCCCCATCCGCCTTCACCACGAATGAAGATGGCCGAACCGACCGTAAGGAGCAGTTCGCCGGTTTCGTTGTCGACGCATTCGCCTTCGACGGCAACAACCGCGCCGGAACCCTTGTCGTAGATGCCGACGATCTTGCCGGTCGCAGTGAGGGAACCTTCGACCGGGAGCTCACGATGCTGAATGAATGACTGCTCGCCGTGCACCAACATCGCAAAGTCGAAGGAACCGATCGCGCTGATTGCACCCGACACACCTGCACCAATGACCGCAGCCATGGTGGGTAGTACTCGCTGAGGTACGTCGTGACTGTTTTCGGTCGTGAACGCGAGTTCCTCGATGCCTGCACCAACACCAACGGCGTAGAGCAGCGCGTCTTTCGAGGTCCACGAATGAACAACCGGCGCACCAGTGGCGCCCACAACATCGTGATTGATCGGCATTGGGCGACCTACTTCCGGTCGAGGCCGAGCATGTCGGCGTTGGGTCGGGCCTTGCCCATGAGTTCTTCAACAAGAGGGCCGATACCTGAGGGATCGAGCGTGTTGGTGACCTTGGGACCTTGATGCCAGCTTTCGCTGATGGCGAGGAGCTCACCGCGCACATCGAACACACGACCGGTGACTCCAGCAGATTCTTCACTCGCCAACCACACGGCGATGGGTGCGATCCACTTCGTCGACATCGCTTCCTTGACCTCTTCAGGAGCGTCACCAATGCCGAGGTCGGCGGTGAGACGGGTCAGAGCGGCTGGTGCGATGGCGTTCACGGTGACGCCGTAACGACCGAGTTCGTCGGAGGCGATGATGGTGAATGACGCGATGCCACCTTTGGCCGCGCCGTAGTTGGTCTGACCGATGTTCCCGTAGATACCCGACGGAGAGGTCGTGTTGATGATGCGCGCGTCGTTGGTTTCGCCCGCCTTCGAACGGTCACGCCAGTACGCCGCCGCGAAATGCGAAGGTCCGGCAGTTCCCTTGAGATGGACCTTGATGACGGCGTCCCATTCGGCTTCGCTCATGTTTGTGAGCATGCGGTCACGGAGGATGCCGGCGTTGTTGATGAGAACATCGAGACCACCGAAGGTGGAGATGGCTTGATTGATGAGTCGCTCGGCGCCGGCCCACTCACTGATGTCGTCAGTGTTGGCAACAGCCTGACCACCAGCAGCGATGATTTCGTCGACGACTTCCTGGGCGGGACCTTGATCGACACCAGTGCCGTCGCGTGAGCCACCGAGGTCGTTCACGACGACCTTTGCGCCTTCGGCCGCCAGCATCAGGGCATAGTCACGACCGATGCCGCGACCAGCGCCGGTCACGATGCATACCCGTCCTTCACAAAGTCCTGCCATGTCCGTCTCTCCTCTTGTCACCCGTCTTGCGAACTGAGTGATTGTGGCACGACCTGATCCCAATCGCCGTGGCCGGCTGCGCACTGGCCACCGAGACCTACTGGCCCCCGGTTCCACCCTGAGGGAGAACCCCGGACGGCGCAGATTGTCCAACGAGGGCAAGGGATCCTGGGGTTCTCAGGGCCAGCCGGACCACTGTCACACCCGATCCGTAGGTTGAGCGGTCATGACCGCTCTCCTCCCTGTCCTCACCCTTTTCCTCGGCCTCGCCATCGGCCTGCTCATCGGGCTCGCCATTAGGTCCGGGCGCACCAGCACCGAACGGCTCGACATCGACCGCGCTCGAGACCTCACCGACGCCGCCCTCGCGTCGGCCTTAGAGCGCTTGGCCGAAAGCAACGCACGCGCGCAACAAGCCACCGCCGACCGGGCCGCTTCCGACGCCAGCCGTCAGGAGAAGACCGTCCACGATCTCGTCACCCCCATCGACGAGAACCTTCGCCGCCTCACCGAAAAGCTCGCCGAGCTTGAGCAAAACCGTTCGGTCGAGTCCACCCAGCTCCACAGCAGCATCACCAGCCTCAAAGAACTGACAAGCACATTGCAACGCGAAACCCACACGCTCGCGACGGCAATGAAGGACAACAAAGTGCGCGGCAACTGGGGAGAACTCCAACTCAAACGGGTTGTCGAACTTGCCGGCATGATCGAGCACTGCGATTTCGGCCAACAACAACATGTCACCGGCGACGACGGTTCCGGCCGACCTGACTTAATCGTTCGACTCCCCCAAGATCGAACGGTCGTGGTCGATTCCAAGGTTCCAATGTCCGCGTACATCAATGCCATTAACGCTGAAGATCCGGCGACTCGGCGGGCATTTCTCAATGATCACGCGCGCGATGTCATGACCCATGTCGATGCCTTGGCCAAGCGCAACTACCCCGATCTCGTCGACGGAGCACTCGATTTCGTTGTGATGTTCGTCCCCGGCGACACCTATCTCGCCGCTGCGTTCGAGACTCGGCCAACATTTTTCGAAGACGCCATCACCAAGGGTGTGTTTCCCGCGTCACCGGGAACGCTCATCGCCCTGCTACGAGCCATTGCCTACGGCTGGCAACAAGATCGACTCACGAAGTTCGCCGAGGAAATCCAGGTACTTGGCGCCGAGATGCACGATCGCCTTGTCACCTTCTCCGAAAGCCTCGACAAAGTTGGCATTGCCCTCACGAGTGCAACCAAGAACTACAACGCCGCTGTTGGTTCTCTGGAAGGCCGAGTGCTTGTCACCGCGCGAAAGTTCAAGGAGAAAGGCGTGCAAACCTCCAAGGAACTCGGATCGCCCCGTCAGGTTGAAGACTCCACTCGAACCTTCTCCGCTCCTGAGTTACTCGCCGACCCTGGAACCGAACTGGCGGAAGAACGAACCGAACTGGTGGAAGAAAACTGAGCAGAACTCCCCCGGCCTACCGACCGGTCGGTAGACTGCTGAGATGTCCACCGGAGACCTGCACACTGATATCGCCGAATCTGCCTCGGAAACCTTGGAAAAGGGCCCTGAGCGGTCTGAGAAGGGTTCGCTCAAGCCGGTCTTAGACGTTATTCCGGCCGAGGCCTACGAGAACCCTACGTGGAAGGGAATGGCCTATTTCGGGCGAGATCTTCTGATCTACGGCCTAGTGATCGCTGGACTGATCGCCTTCAACAACCCCTTCGCCGTCGTGGCGCTGTGGATCGTGTCAGCCATGGTCATCTCCGGCCTTTTCATCGTGGCCCACGATGCCGCCCACGGGGCGCTCTTTTCCTCGAAACGCCTCAATCGGGTCATTGGGACCATTGCGATGCTGCCCAGTTGGCACGTGTACGAGGGCTGGACCCTCGGGCATAACCGAATCCACCACGGCTACACCGTCCGCGAAGGCTTCGACTTCGTCTGGCACCCCTACACCGCAGAGCAATACACGGCGATGTCCAAGTTCGGTCGCCTGCGTCATCGCGTCGAATGGTCTTGGCTCGGTGCCGGGGCGTATTACCTGCGCGAAGTGTGGTGGCACAAGATGATCGTGGGTGCACCCCCGGCCCGCTGGGCAAAAGGCATCCGCCGTGATCGCACCATCGTTTGGACGTTTGTCGCGGTCGCATCCCTTGCCCTCGGCCTCATTGGATGGGCGCACTACGGAACCATCTTGGGTGTCGTATGGATGATCCTCAAGGTGTTGGTGATCCCGTTCCTTGCCTTCAACTACGTGATCGGTTCGTTCGTTCACGTCCATCACATCCAGCCCAACATTCGCTGGTGGAAGCGTCGTGAGTGGACAAAGTGGCAGGGCCAGATGGAAGGGACCACGGTGCTGCGAGCCCGCTTCGGACTCAACTTCTTCTTCCACTGGATCATGGTGCATGTCCCCCACCACGTCGACATGCGCATCCCGATGTACAACCTCGAAAAGGCGACCGACGCAATCAAGGAAGCGTTCCCGGGCACGATCCACGATGAGCCCCTTCGCTTCATGGATTTCGTACGCAACACTCGCCAGTGCCGCCTGTACAACTTCGATGAAGGCCGTTGGTACACCTACCGTCAAGCCGCACAACATCAAGCAACTCTTGCCGAAACCGAGTCGATCGCAGCCTGATTTGGTTGTCGTTCAGCGACGA